>DAORCZ010000755.1:0-4515 GCA_035345735.1 Pseudomonadota bacterium
ACAACGGCGCCTCGTCGTACTACGCGGCTCGCGGGTTCCGCGGTGTGCTGCGGGTTTAAGAAGGCGTTTACATATTCAGCTGTGAATGACCTCGGCGCGATTGGGCTGCACGGCTGGGGCCCCCGCGGACGCGGACTCACTTTTTCGCCGGGGCGTCGAAAAAGTGAGATCCGCTGCGGCCCCAGCCTTACGGGCTTCTTTGGGGAATACGGAGATGGGTCAGTCGGGGGGGACTAAGAGCGGGGCTTGGTGGGGGGGCGGTTGGCGGTGATGACGCTGGCGACGGAGGCGGCGATGAGGACCGTGGCGATGACGGTGGCCAGTGTGACTTGGCTGTCGCCGCAGACGGCGGCGATGAAGGCGGCGAGCACGGGATTGACGTAGGCGTAGCTCATGGCGACGGCGGGACGGGTATGGCGCAGCAGATAGGTGTAGGCGGAAAAGCCGATGAGCGAGCCGAAGATGACGAGATAGATCACCGACACCGTTTCGAGCAGCGGGAAGCTGACGAGGAGCGGCTCGCCGCGCAGGATGGCCACGACCAGCATGGCGACACCGCCGGTGAACATCTGCGCTGCGGCGCCCATCAGGCCGGGGGGCATGGGCAGCGAGCGGGCCCAGGTCGAGCCCAGCGCCCAGCCAATCGGGGCGAGCAGCATCATCGCCGCGGTGGCGGGCTGCGCCCGGAGCTCGGATCGCAGCATGAGCACGCTGACCCCGACGATGCCGCACACCATGCCCAGCCACTCGCCGGGGCGCTGGCGGCGACCGCGCAGGGTCTCGATCAGTGCGGCAAACAGCGGCGTCGTTGCGGACATCACGGCCACCACGGCTGATGACACCGTCTGCGAAGCGATGGACACGATGCCATTGCCGGCGAGGAACAGCAGCACACCACCGGGGATCGACGCCAGCCACTGTCGGCCGGTCGGCAGCGGATCACCGCGCAGGCGCAGCCACAGCGCTAAGAGCAGACCCGCGACGACGAAGCGCCCGCCTGCCATCTGGAACGGCGGAAAGTGCCGCACCGCGATACGGATGGCCAGATAGGTCGACGACCAGATGACGTACACGAGCAGCAGCGCGACGAGGATGCGAGTCTTCGTCGCGGCGGCGGGTGTCTCGGCGGGTGGGGATGGGGCCGGATGAGTATCCGGATCAGTAGCAGCGGCCGACTTGTTCATAGCCCGAGATGGCGTGGCAGGTTCCATGGTCGCCCTCGCAGGGCACGCCGCCAGCCATGTCCGGAGGAGTGCCGCCATCGGGGACGGTCGGCAGATCGCAGTAGGGGCGGCAGACCGACTCGCGGCCGGAGCGCAGGGTGCAGGCCAGGCCCGGATCGCAGTTGGCCGAGCGCTCGCACAGCGTATCGATCGCGCCGCTGCTGTCGCCAAAGGGCTGGCGTCCCATGCAGAAGGTGCCGCCGCTCTTGTCGTCGGCGAGGACGTAGCAGCTAAGCGGCTTGCCGCTCATGTCTTTGCCGCAGCCGGTCTGGGGGCTGACGGGCTTGCAGCGATCGGGGGCCGCGCAGTAGCTGATGCCGCTGACCTGGGTGTAAAGGACGCAGAGCTGATCTTTGCAGTCGCCGCGCCGGCCGCGCTCGCAGAGCTTGCGGCAGCGCAGGGGGCCGCTCTCGGTGGCGACGCAGCCCAGGCCAGGGCCGCAGCGGTCGTAGCGTCGCATGGTGCCGCCGGTGGGAGGGGCGCCGTCTTGATCGAAGGCACAGGCCTCGTTGAGCCCCAGCGGCTTGTCGACGACCGGCACGCACTGGGTCAGCGTCCCGGCGGAACCGGCTTCACCGACCTGCACCATGCCACAGCGCAGACCGGTGTCGCAGACGACGTCGGAGTACCCCGCAGGCGTGCAGTCGGCGAACTTGCCGCCCTTGACGAGGGGCGGCTTGTCCGGCGGCTGCGCCGGCGTCAGCCCCAGATCCACCGTCGGCAGATCGTCACTGGGCCGGGGACAGGCGGCCAGCAAGCTGGTCAGGCTCAAGGCCAGGCCAGCGACGAGAAAATGGCTTCTAAAAGGGAGTTTACGAGACGGGCTTCGTCCGCGCATGCGGCGCAGCGTAGTCAAATCGCTGGGCCCTGTCATCAAACGCGTAGGCGGGGCGACGGGCCGGCGGGCGAGCGAGGCTAGCTGGGGCGATAGAGCTGGTCGAAGTGCTGCAGGACGAGCTCGCTGACCTGGCCGCGCTCGGGCAGGCGGGCGAGCAGGCCGTAGAGCGCGGCGTTGCCCTGGCTGCCGACCTCGGGATGGGCGCGCACGAAGGCCACGCAGTCGGCGAGATCGCGCAGGTAGTCCTCGACGATGGCGGCGTGGTTGGGGTTGATCATGAGGTGCAGGCAGTCGGGGCGCTGCTGGCGGTCGACGTGCCAGCCGCGGGTCTCCATGGCGTCGGCGATGGCAAAGATCTCGAGGTCGTCGGCCGTATACGCAAAAACGCCGATAGCAGGCGTACCGAGTACGCGAAGCCCCGGAATGGCGGCGATGCCGTCGAGGAAGCGGCGCGTAGTGCGCATCACCAGGTCGGCGTGGCGACGGTAGCCACTGCGTCCCAGCGACACCATCGCTGCCCAGGCCGCCGCGATCGGACCGCCCGGTCGCGTGCCGGCCATCGTCGTCGAGGCCATGATGCCGCCCGGCCAGTCGGGATAGACGAAGAACTGATAGCGCCGCAGGTCGCCGTCGCGGTAGAGCACCGTCGAGGCTCCCTTGGCGGCGAAGCCGTACTTGTGCAGGTCGGCAGAGATCGACGTCACGCCAGGCACGCTGAAGTCAAACGGCGGGATGGGATAGCCGAGCTCACGGGCAAAGGGCAGGAAGAAACCACCGACGCAAGCATCGACGTGCAGACCCAGGCCGTGGGCCAGCGCCAGCTCGCTGAGCTCGGAGATGGGATCGACGACGCCGTGCGGATAGGCGGGGGCTGAACCGACGAGAGCCACGGTGCGTGGACCGATGGCAAGGCGCGCGGCTTCGACGTCCATGCGATAGTCGGGACCGATGGGGACGTGGATGATCTTCACGCCCAGGTAGTGGCCGGCCTTGTCGAAGGCGGGATGCACGGTGGTGGCGGTGACGATCTCGGGCGGGCCGTCGACGAAGCGCTCGGGGGTGAGGGCGCGGGCGCGATCGCGGTAGGCCTTGACGGCCATGAGGATGCTCTCGGTGCCGCCCGAGGTCATGCTGCCGACGGCCTGCGGCCCGCCGTGCAGAAGCTCGCAGGCCATGGCGATGACCTGGATTTCGAGCTGACGCAGGCTAGAGAACGCGCCGGGGTTGAGGGCGTTTTCGCTGAAGAACAGGGCGTGCGCTTGGCGCAGCAGATCGGTGTGCTCGTCGCTGACGTGGTAGACGAGGCTGAACGTGCGGCCGTCGTGCCAGCGGACATCGTTCTGCCGCAGGGCCCGCAGGCGGTCGAGGACGGTGGCCGCGTCAGCGCCCTCCTCGGGCAGGCGATGGCTAGATGGAACGGGAGTCGAGGGAGAGTCACTGTGATCCATATCGAAAGGCTAAAGCAGGCCGCTGTCACGGCACAATCGCGGACTGCATGCGTGGACTGCAGGCGCGGACCGCAGACGATGTCCGTGAACCCTGATCTCGTCGTGATCTCCTCGGACTCGCGGGGCGCTGGCTGATAGGATGTTCGAAGGTGCCACGTGCCTGACACATCCTCTGACTCGTCCGCTGGCGCAACCGCTGGAGGGCCCGCTCCCCCCTGGACGCCGTATCAGAAGAGGCTGTTTTTCTTCCTCAGCGTCGCGACTTTTTTCGAAGGCTACGACTTCCTAGCGATCACGCAGATCTTGCCCAACCTGCGACGCGACATGGGGCTGTCACCGGCCGAGGGCGGGGCGCTGATCGGCTTTACCAACATCGGCATGGTGCTGGCCTTTCTGCTGGTCCGCAAAGCCGATGTCTGGGGCCGCAAGCCGGTGCTCAGCCTGACCATTGTCGGCTACACGCTGGCGTCGTTTCTGACGAGCCTGATGCCGAATGCGATCGGCTTTGGCCTGTGTCAGCTGGTGGCGCGCTTCTTTCTGATTGCCGAGTGGGCGGTGGCCATGGTCTACGCCGCGGAAGAGTTTCCGGCGGCGCGGCGCGGCTTCGTCATCGGGCTGATCCAGGGCTTCGCCAGCCTGGGGTCGATTACCTGCGCCGGTCTGGTGCCGCTGCTCCTGAAGTCGGCGTGGGGCTGGCGGACGGTTTTCGTGGTCGGCACGGTGCCGCTTGTCATCATGATGCTGGTGCGTCGCAGCCTGCGCGAGACCGAGCGCTTCACGGCGGTGCGCGCCCAGCAGACGGCCGGTTCCCCAAGTCAGACCAGCCTGCTGCGCATTTTCCGTGGCTCGAAGGCGCAGGCGCGCACGGTGCTGTATCTCGCGGCGGCCTGGGGGCTGACCTACATCTGCACGTTCAACCTGCACGCCTTCTTCAAGGAATACGCCCTCGCAGAGCGCGGCATGACCGACGCACAGGTCGGCGGCACGGTGACCATCGCGGCGATTG
>DAORCZ010000756.1:0-4501 GCA_035345735.1 Pseudomonadota bacterium
GATGGCCACCCATCCCCTGACGCAGCGGATACATGTGCTGGGGTATGGACCTGAACACAAAGACATCGCCGCTTATCTGCGTAGCTTAATTCACAAACCTGGACGGAAGACGACCGCGCGCGAGACCGGAAGCACAGAGACCGACAGGCGCAAGAAGAGCAACCCAGAGGTTGCCGCAATATCGATTTTCAGCGATATCACAATCCCTTTTGTGCGGGAAAAGATGGATGAATATCTGGTTTCGGCAGCTGAATTTGACGCATTTTGCCTGGATTATTTCAGTGAAATCTATCGTCGCTTTACCCGGGGAATGGAGAGGATTGAACGCACGAATCTATTATTGAGCATAGCCAATCCAGAACAGGTCTATGAAAAGCTCTTGGCCCACCGGGCTCAGACCGCGTCCGACGGGGCCGCGGCGTCTGCTCGGCGCCCTCCCGCGACCGTCGGTTCCCAGGCGGACCAGCACTCGCCCGAGGAGCCGCGCGCCCGCGAACCCCCGCCGCCGGGGCCGCGGGGCAAGCCGCAGCCGCGGCCGCAGGTAAACGCGCTGCTGTTCTTGGACCGCACGACGCAGTACGCCCGCTTGTTGCTTGGGGGACCGGCCAGCCGGGTGCAGAACCGCGTGCTGCTCTTGCACGGCGGACCGGAACAGAACATCGAGTGGTTCGTGCGGCGCGTCGAGGAATTCCTGCAGGACGACCATGTCCTGCGCCCCCTGGTGGTCAATGTCGCGATGCGGCTGAACAACGTCTATGCCGGTACGGCCGCCGACTGGGGCCTGCACCTAAAGCATGCGCTGGAGTCGCAGCTGCACGAGTCATCGCTGCCGCTGCCCGAGCTGGTCGCGCAAGCGAGCGAGCGGGCTCCGCTGTTCCTGTCGCTGGTCGCCGAAGACAACCCGCTTTCGGTGCTGGGCACGCTGTCGCCGCGTCAGCGGACCGGGCTTGGGGACTTTGTGACGACGTTTCTCCCCAAGCTGCTTGCCGATTCTCGACGCACCGGCATCACGGTCCTCTTGCCGCTGGAGGTCCGTAAGAGTGAGAGCCCCACGGACCTTTTGTCCGAAGTGCAGAGCTGGCTGAAGCAAGCCTGGCAGCTTGGCGAGCGCCGGCACGACGTGCTGCCCGAGGTCGGCTTTCCCTGCTGGGACGACGTCAAAAGCTATCTGCGTTCGCACCACCCGCCGCTCAACCACTTGGATGACGTGCTGGACGAGGCCGAGGGGGAGTATGCGCGGTTCGGCCAAGCCAGCACGTTCGAGCAGCTGGCCAAGGCCCTGAACAACATCGTCACGCGTCACTCCTAACCGCGGCCCGTTTCGCTCTGGGAGCTTGCCATGCCCTCTCCTCGACTGTCTGGAATCCACAACGGCCGCGACGGTGCGCCGTATCACCCCAGTGACGCGCTGCTGGCGGCGGCGAACACCGCGCTGTTGCTCAACACGCCGCTGCTGCTGGCGGGTGAGCCCGGCTGCGGCAAGACCGACTTCGCCTGGTATGCCGCGCGGGCCCTGGCTGGCGCGTTGGGGCAGCCCAATGCGGCGCGGGCGACACCGCTTGCGTGCTATGTGCGCAGCGATCTGCGGGCTCGCGATCTTCTGTACCAGTACGACGCGCTGGCCCGCTTTGCCGATGCGCAGCACCCACCGCCGGGCGAGCCACAGCGGGCCCAGGATGCGCGCAACTACATCACGCTGTCACCGCTGGGCGTCGGGCTGATGTCAAAGACGCAGCGCGTGGTGTTGATTGACGAGATCGACAAGGCTCCGCGCGACGTGCCAAATGATCTGCTGCGCGAGCTTGATCAGGGCCACTTCGCGATCTCTGAGATCCCTGACACTCTCGCCGGCAGCGCTCACGATGTCGCAAGTGGCATCGAGCTATGCCGACACATGCAGCCCCCGGGCGACGCACCGCGCCCCCTGGTCATCGTCACCAGCAACGCCGAGCGCCAGCTTCCCGATGCGTTTCTGCGGCGCTGCGTTTTCTTCCACATTCCGTTTCCCGACGAAGACGAGCTGCGAGCGATCCTCAGCGAGCGCGTCACACCGGATGGCAGGTCGTCGCAGCCCGCAGCCGTCGCCGACACTCTGGCCATCAGCAAGTCGCTGCGCGATCCCGCGCTGCGCCTAATCAAGCCGCCAGGCACTGCTGAGCTGATCGGCTTCCTGCGCGCCGTGTTGGAGCCCGGTCGTGAGATGGACTTTGGCAAGCTCCCGCCGTTGTCCGACTTGGCGGAGCGCGCGCGCAAGAACGAGCGCATCCCGTGGCGCAAGCTGCCGGCGCTGCACTGCTTGATCAAGCTGAAGGAAGATCTCGACACCCTCGACCGACTGAGCCCCCAGACGTGATGCATACCCCATGATCTCGACGGAAATCATGCGGCAGGCGGCCTGCGCTTAGGACCCGGCGTTCGGATGCTGCCCTCGGCTGAATCGCTGCAGACCTGGCTTCATCGCGTCAGTCACGACGTGCTGCGCCTGGGCACGCGCGAGTACCTGATCGCGCTGCGCATCCGCGACGAAGCGGTGGCGCGCGGCTTTTCGCAGCGAGCTCTCGGTGATTCGCTGGCATCGGCTCTGGCGACCGATCGCGACACCTGGCGTGAGCTGCGCCGGATCTTTGATGCCGAGTTCGCCCCATCAGCGGCCCCGCCCCCACTGCGACGCTGGCCCCACGTCATCGCCGGCCTGCTGTCGCTGGGGATTCTGGTCCTGGTGCTGCTGCTTGGCCTGCACGCGCGCGTGCCCGGACCGGGCCCGGAGCTGGGTCATGAGGAGCCGGGTCACCCAGCGCTGAGCCATCCCGATCTGTCTTCCCCGGAGCCCGCCGATCTGGCCGCCGGGGAGCAGCATCCCGCACCGACCGACCTGGGCTGTTTCAAGCAGCCCGTTCCGGAGCCCAACGGCGGAGTCAGTCGCAAGACGAGTGATGAGCCCCTGCCGGTGCTGCCATTGCCGGTCGGCGAGCGCATCCTGTGGGCGCTGGGACTGTTCTTGCTGGGCAGCCTTGCGCTGGGCCTTTTGCGCCTGCCTTCGTATCTGCGCCGTCGCCTCGCCGAGCTGCATGAAATGGAGCAGCTAGCCGCGCAGCGCCAGAGAGCTCAGGAAGCGCAGCAGCTTGCCGAGGGGCAAAAGCAGCACGAGCAGCTGGTGCAAGCGGCACTCGCGAGTGGGGCGGCGACGCGCCCTCATTACCGCATCGACCTGCAGCCGCCGTTCGGCGCCGATGTCGTCGAAGACAGCGCGACGCTTTTGGGGCGCGCGTTCCTTTCACAGGGCGGACGCGAGCTAGACATCGACGCCACACTGCACGCCACGGTCGAGCGGGGCGGCTTGGCCCAGCCGGTGTTTCTGTCCGGGCGAGAGGTGCGTGAGCTATGCGTGCTGTACGACGACACGACGACGCGCCCGTACCTGCCCGGCTTCCTGAAGCTCGTCGAGCGCTGGGCCCGCCTGGGCGTACGGCTCTGCGCCTATCGCTTCTCGCGCCATCCGACGACGCTTATGCCCGTTCTACTCACTTCCGGCGCCGGCACGCCGAACGGCTCGCCGATTGAGCTCGCAGACCTGTTGCGGCATCACGAGGGCTGCTCGCTGCTGTTGTTCGCCAATCGCCTGGTCGTCCACACCCCCAATCGCGAGCTGGACTGGCCGCGCACGCTGCGGCAGGTCGCGGTCTGCGCCTGGCTGGACCCCGATCCACGCCTCGATGCCGAGCGCGATGGCGACACGCGCACGGCGATCGAATCACTACCGCGCACGCTGCCGCGCTTGCCGTTCACCCCCGATGGACTCCTGGCAGCCGCACGCTACATCGGCACGCCGGCCGAGGGAGTACAGGCCCCGCCGTGGTCACCGCCACCCGCGCTGACGGAGACCAGCATGGCGCGCTGGGTCGATGTGTGGCTGGGGCTGGGTGCGCTGGTGCCGGATGCAGCGCTGAACCAGCTTGAAGCGGTGCGCCAGAAGCTGCTGTCGGACGCCTTGCCGGACCCTCGCTCGATCGGACGATTGCTGGAGCGGCTGACGCAGCTTCTGGGCCCGTCGTTTAGCGCCAGCAAAGCGACGATCGAGCTCAGCAAGCCGCTGCGCTTGCAGCTTCTTTTGAGGCTGTTCTGGAAGGATCGCGCGCTGTTCCGTCGCGGCTGCACCTTGCTGCTCGACACCATCACCGCCGAGCCGGCGCTTCGGCGGGATGAGTCGCCCGGCCTGGTTCATCACCAGACCCGACTGCGCATCGCCTGGTATCGGGCCGGCATCGCACTCTGCGACGGGCAAGACAGCCAGTCTCCTCTTCAGTCGTTGCGGGGCACCGCCAGCCACGAGTCCGCCCAGGAATTCGCCGAACTTCTGATGCAGATCGGCGCGGGAACGCCCGCCGAGCCCGTGCTGGAAGTCATCTCGCGCCCACTGCGCCTGACCTGGCAGACCGCGCGCATCCCCAGGCTGCTCGGGCAGAGCGCATTTTTCGCGGTGCTGCTGCCGCTGCTGCTTCTG
>DAORCZ010000757.1:0-4498 GCA_035345735.1 Pseudomonadota bacterium
GATCGGTGTTGGTCAGGCCAAAGCCGTCGAACACCGGATCGCCAAACACCTCCAGCAGATCCGACATCAGCCGCCCCTCATCCTCGACGGCAAGTGCCGACAGATCGAGCGAGAACAGCTGCGCCAGTTGCAACAGCAGCTGGGCCGGCAGCGGTCGGCGATTGTTCTCGATGAGGTTGAGGTAGCTGGCCGAGATCGACAGGCGCGTCGCGAGCTCGGACTGCGTCAGACCTTCGCGACGGCGCAGCGCGCGCAGCTTGGTACCCAGGTGGTTTTTCTGCATGGCCTAGGATCTCCGTTTGGGGATGCGCACGGCTTCGGACTCGCCGACTTGCGGCCGTCGCGAAGGGCTTGGCGCATCGCGTTATTGGGCCAGAATATTCACACTGTAAACAGATTTACAACTTCGCGTTTACAGACGAAAACACCGCTACATACACGGCATTGACGACGTATTGACACGCTGCGGCACCATGGCCAGAGTGAGAGCTGTCCTTCCCAATTCCCCGCAGACCACGAAAGGCCGGCCGCGATGAATCCGCACATGTCTCTGTCCGCTGCGCGATCGATGGATGCACGAGGAGTCCCGGCTGCGACCCATGCGGCCGGGGTCGGGCCAAGCGGTCCGGGAGCTGCGCTGCAGGCCAGCCACGTAGCCGGGGCAGGCGAGATCTTGTCAGCCGAAGCCGTGGCCTTTGTCGCGGATCTGCACGCTCGCTTTGATGCCACCAGGCAGGCGCTACTGCAGGCGCGCGACCGTCGCTGTCTGCGTATCCGCGCCGGTGAGCGGCCGAACTTTGATCCGCAGAGCCGGGCGCTGCGCGAATCCGACTGGCAGATTGCGCCGATCCCACCCGAGGTGCTCGATCGCCGCGTCGAGATCACCGGGCCCGTCGATCGCAAGATGATCGTAAACGCGCTGTCCTCCGGGGCGAGCGTCTACATGGCGGACTTCGAAGACTCGACCTCGCCGACCTGGGACAACCTCATCGCGGGTCAGCGAGGTCTCTTTGATGCAGTGCGTCGTCAGCTCCGCTATCGCGACCCAGCGACGGGAAAAGAGTATCGCTTCGACACGCCGTACTCGGCCTGGCCGACCGTGCTGATGGTCAGGCCGCGCGGCCTGCACCTGCCGGAAAAGCACCTGCAGATCGATGGCCAAAGGGTCAGCGGCGCGCTGTTCGACTTCGGACTGTTCCTGTTTCACAACGCACACGCGCTGTGTGCGCAAGGCACCCGCCCCTACTTCTACCTGCCGAAGTTAGAGAGCGCGGCGGAAGCGCGGCTGTGGCGCGATGTCTTTGCCTACTCCGAAGCGCGGCTGGGCCTGGCCCCGGGGACGATCCGCGCGACGGTGCTGATCGAAACCCTGCCCGCCGCCTTCGCAATGGACGAGATCCTGTGGGAACTGCGCGAGTACATCCTGGGCCTGAACTGCGGTCGCTGGGATTACATCTTTAGCTTCATCAAGACCCTGGCCGGCGAAGCCGCGTCGATCCTGCCGGATCGTGGGCTGGTGACGATGGCGCAGCCCTTCCTGGCGGCCTATAGCCAGCTCCTGATCCAGACCTGTCACCGTCGCGGAGCGCATGCCATGGGTGGGATGGCGGCACAGATTCCGATCAAGAACGATGCCGCCGCCCATCAGCAAGCCATGGCGCGCGTGCAGGCCGATAAAGCGCGCGAAGTGCAGGCCGGGCACGACGGCACCTGGGTGGCGCATCCGGCGCTGGTGCCGCTCGCGACGGCGATCTTCGATGAGCACATGCCACGCCCCAATCAGATCGCGCGACTGCAGCGGGCCCTGACGATCAGCGCGAGCGAGCTCCTGCGCGCGCCGCCGGGGCCGCGCAGCGAGGCCGGCCTGCGACAGAACCTTCGCGTCGGGGTGCAGTACCTGGCGGCGTGGCTTGCCGGGCAAGGCTGCGTGCCGCTTTACAACCTGATGGAAGACGCCGCGACCGCCGAGATCAGCCGGGCGCAGATCTGGCAGTGGCAGCATCACCGCGCGCTCGTCGAAGGTCAGCCGCTGACCGCGGGGCGCGTGCGCGAGACCTTGCAGCAAGAGCTGCGCGGGCTGCCAGCCTCCGATGAACCAGCTCGCGCCGCGCTGCAGTCAGCGGGCGAGCTTTTCTACCAGCTTTCGACGGGGGATGAGCTGGTCGAGTTCCTGACGCTGCCCGCTTACGAGCGTCTGTAGTCCGACGCAGCTTTGAATCGCTCCCCGGCGCGTCCTTCCCTCCCTTACGACGACGCGCCCCGAGGTCAGTCAAGAGGCCACTCACTAGGAGATCTCTATGTCCACCGCACAGCCGATCCTTCCCCATGAGCGTGTCGAGACCACAGCGCAGAGCCCTCGCGATTCCGCCCTGCACATCTGTCCGTACACGCTGCGCTCGCTGCCGGCCCGACGCTGGGCGGGGCAGACCCGGCCCTACTCGCCGCAGGATGTCGAGTCGCTGCGCGGCTCGCTGCGGATCGAATACAGCCTGGCCGATCTGGGGGCCCGCCGGTTGTGGCGGCTGCTTGAAGATCAGCCGTATGTCGCCGCGCTCGGCGCCCTGACCGGCAACCAGGCGATGCAGCAGGTGCGGGCCGGGCTGCAGGCGATTTATCTCAGTGGCTGGCAGGTGGCCGCCGACAACAACGAAGCGGGCACGATGTACCCCGACCAGAGCCTGTATCCCGCGAACAGCGTGCCGGCCGTGGTGCGTCGCATCAACCAGACGCTGTTGCGCGCCGATCAGATTGAGCATGGCGAGCGCCTGCGTCGACCGGGCACAGCGAGCGGCGGACGCTACTGGCTGGCCCCGATCGTCGCCGATGCCGAGGCGGGGTTTGGCGGGCCGCTCAATGCCTTTGAGCTCATGAAGGCGATGATCGAAGCGGGCGCCGCAGGTGTGCACTTTGAAGATCAGCTGGCGTCGGAAAAGAAGTGCGGTCACTTGGGCGGCAAGGTGCTGGTGCCGACCTCGCAGTTCATTCGTACCCTGACCGCCGCCCGGCTGGCCGCTGACGTCGCGGGTGTCCCGACGCTGCTCATCGCGCGCACCGATGCCGAGAGCGCCAAGCTCCTGACCTCGGATATCGACCCTGCCGATCGACCGTTCCTGACTGGCGAGCGGACGCCCGAGGGCTTCTTCGTCGTGCGCGGCGGGCTGGAGTCGGCGATTGCGCGCGCGCTGTCGTATGCCCCACACGCCGACCTGATCTGGTGTGAGACCTCGACACCGGATCTGGCTGCGGCTCGTCGCTTTGCTGAGGCGGTGCACGCGCGCTATCCCGGTAAGTGGCTGGCCTACAACTGTTCGCCTTCGTTCAACTGGCGACGCCACCTGGACGAGGACACCATCCGTCGCTTCCAGCGCGAGCTAGGCGCCATGGGTTACAAGTTCCAGTTCGTCACGCTGGCTGGCTTTCACTCGTTGAACTACGGCATGTTTGAGCTGGCGCGGGAGTATGGCAGCCGCGGCATGGCCGCCTACAGTGAGCTCCAGCAGAAGGAGTTCGCGGCCGAAGGCCACGGCTACACCGCCACTCGCCATCAACGCGAGGTCGGCACTGGCTACTTCGATCAAGTGGCGCAGGTCATCGCCGCTGGCAGCGCATCGACCACTGCGCTCGCCGAGTCGACCGAAGCCCAGCAGTTTCACTAGGCGACCGCGCGCCGCTTCCTCCCTCCTCATTGGCTCGCGCAGGCCGACGATAGGCTAGGTTGCCCGCGTCTCGTGGTCTCCACACCACGAGTTTGTGCGGGTCATCGAGACCACATCCCGATCGTGAACGCATCGGTACTCCATGTCGCATCCTCCGCTACGAGTTCCTGTGTCTGGCCTATGCAGGGACTTTCTGCATCGCAATTAGGAACTTGCCGATAGGGGATTCCTATTTGCAATCCGGACCGGGCCGTTGGCGACGGTGCCCCGCTCCGCTGTTGCGTCTGCCAGGGGCTCGCGCTGGCGGTCGCGATGCCGGACAGATGCACGGTCAGACAGGCCGTTGAGGGGGGCAAGGCAGCGAGCGTATATTGAGACGATGCAGTCTTCTCGCGTTGCCGCCTTCGTTGCCACCCTGACGGACGAGGAGAAGCGGGCCCTGTTGCTTGAGCTGCAGGGCCAGGGGGCACGTCCGGCTCCGCCGAGCAATCCGGTTGCGACGGCCAGTGCTCCGCTTGGAATCGATCTCCTCTGGTTGCTGGATCAGCTGCCATCGATGGTGGCGTACTGGGATCTGAACCAGCGCTGTCGCTATGCGAACCGGTCCTACCAAGAGTGGTTCGCTCGGTCACAAGCACAGATGCTGCAGGTGACGCTGCCTGAGCTTCTAGGTCCTCTGTACGTGCTCAATCTGCCCTTCATCGAGGGCGCACTTCGCGGCGAGCCGCAGCAGTTTGAGCGAACCATTCCCAATCTACAGGGTGGACCCAGCCGGCACGCGCTGGCTCACTACATCCCGGACATCAAGGACGGGGTGGTGAGGGGATTTGTGGCTCTGGTGC
>DAORCZ010000758.1:0-4498 GCA_035345735.1 Pseudomonadota bacterium
GCGTGGCTGGGCTTGAGGGTGGAGGCCTGGCTGGCGTTGAGGCCGGGGTGATATTCGACGTGCGGGCGATCTTTGCTGCTCTTCCAGTCGCCGCCCCACTCCAGGCCCTGCTTCTTGGCCAGCTCGCCGTAGCGCGTCCACAGCTTGGCGTAGTCGCCCTGCTCGGGCCAGGTGATCTGCCCGGCGGCGTTGTAAAACGCGTTGTCGGTGGCGATGCCGTAGTTGTGATAGCTCTCGCCGCCTTCGGCGTTGGTGACCTTGGCGCCGCGCCGCGAGCGTCCTTTGGCGTAGAGATCGTTCTGGTCCTTGAAGCTGCGGAAGCCACCCTGCGGCGCCACGCCCATGTCCATGCCCTCGCGTCGCGCTGAGCGTAGCGTGCTCTCGACCTTGCCAACAAACGTGTCGTTCATGCCGGCATCGCGCAGCTGGGCGTTGGGATCGATGTCGTGCAGATCGAGCAGCGTCCGCGCTTCTTTGCCCTCGCCTTCTTTTAGGAGCACGCGGGCGTGGACATCGTCGTAGTAGTTCGATGGCGTCTTCTCGCCAGTCAGCTGGTAGTTGCCCAGGTTGTCGACACTGCCCGCCTCTTTGCCGGCTTTGTCGAGCAGCTTGCCATCCTTGATGCTGTAGGTCACCCCGCGCACCGATAGCTCGCCCGCGTCGGGATACTTGCGGTCGGTGAGCTTGTCGAGGCGCGCCTTTTCGGTGGCCGGATCGCGGCCTTTGTCATCGGCTTTGGCAGCGCGATACTCGGCGACACCGAGCAGGTATTCGTTGGTGGCGGTGTTGGGCGCGGCTTCTAGCTGCGCAAGCAGCGCGTTCTGATCATCGGCCGAGAGCTTGCCGAACGACGCATCCCCGGTGAGCTTGTTCAGGCAGCCGAGGGCGCGCGGGTTGTTGGTGAACTCTTCTTTCAGCTCGGCGGCGCTGACCTTTTTGACCGGCGTGATCGCGGCGGGCGCCGGATCTGCCTTGGCTGCCGTCGCTCCCGCGGTGGTGGCCCCGGTCCCGGGCGCGGCTTTTTTGTCATCGCCAAACGCGCTGCCAAACAGGTTCTGCAGATCCAGATCGCGCACCTGCTTGGGATCAAACTTCAGGCCGCCGGCCGCCCCGGCGAGACTGTCGGCTGCCCACTTGACGGTGTTGTCGACCAGCTGCTGACCCGCCTCAACCCAGCCGGGAGCCTTCTTGTCGTCCTTGTGCCAGGGATCAAGCTTGGCTTCCGGTTTCTTCGCTGAATCAAACATAAGCCCTGCCTTATATTGAAAAAACCAACATGTACTGCTCTCTATCCGACGGAGAGCTATGGTTGATCGTACCATGTCGGCTTGGCCACCCGTCGGAGAACTTGGCCGCCGCTAATGCCGCCTGCCCTCTCGCTTTTTGGCGGTCGCAGCCTGCAGGCGGGGTCGCAGGGTCGACGCCGCAAGGCTCACTGTCTTCCCACCACACGCAATGACTGGAGGTGCCGATGTCGACATTCCCCCTGCCGAGTACACGGACGCGCCGGCTGCGCCGCGGGCTGGCCATCGGCCTGCTTTCAGGCCTGCTCGTCCACTGCGGGCTGAGCTACCACCCGACGCCACCTGCGGTGGTGAGCGGCCTCGCTAGTAAGTCGGTCAGCGATATCGCGGTCTCTGGAGTGCCGGGCTCACTCGGCGTCATGGTGCTGATCGCGGGCGAGGGGGTGAGCAGCTTCTCAGGCACCGCAACCAGCGAGGCACCGATGCCCATGCCCTTTGATGCGGCGCAGGTGCAGTCGCTGGCGGGCGGAAGCTGTGTCCTGTACCGCGATGGCAGCGCCAACTGCCTGGGCATGTATCGCCCGATGCAGATCGCCACCGACGTCGCGCAGATCGTGACGCTGGTCGCAAGCGGCGGCGCGGTGTACTGCGTGCTGGGACGCAGCGGGGGCGTGCGCTGCGGCCCCGAGCCACTGGAGGGGCAGAGTTTCACCGCGGTCGCGCTCGACACGGGGTCGCAGCCGGTCTCGCAGATTGCCGGCTCGTACGACACCCTGTGCGGCATCACCGCCCCCGACGCCGTGCGCTGCTGGACGCTAGAGGGCGGGACGGGCAAGGTGCAGGGAGCGCCGGTCGACGTTCGCGGCCTGACGGGTCTATCGCAGCTTGCGGTCTACGATCACACCGCCTGCGCAGTACTCGGTGATGGACGCGTACAGTGCTGGCAGACCGATCCCAGCACGACAAGCTGCGGCGGCCTGACCCCGACACCGCGGGTCATGGAGGGTCTCGCCGACGTCGTCGAGGTAGCGCTGGGAGACTGCCGAGGCTGCGCCCGCAAGCGCGATGGCGGTGTGCTGTGCTGGGGACAGTCAGGCCTATTCGCGGATCGTCCCAACATGTTCGGCGAACCACCGGCTCCCCTGGTCGGCCTGCCAGCGGCCAAGAAGCTGATGCTGGGCAACGTCAACGTTGGCGAGGACTGCCTGCTGAGCACCGGCGGCCAGGTCTACTGCTGGGGGGCGTTTACTACCACCGGCGACAACGGCGGCGGCTGCGGCCCGGTCTTCTTCATTCCCGGTCGCTAGGTCGCCCCGCGCTAGTACACCAGCACAAGCTGCGGCGCCTGCCGCCCCGCCGATCCGTCGAACCAGGTGATGTAGTCGGGGTTCAGATCGATGCGGGTCGAAAGGCGCATGCGCACCTGGGTGCGACTGCCAAGCCCAATCGCGGGGAGTGCGCTTGGGGGTAGGTTGATCTCGATGCGCTCGCCATCACTACCGGGTGGCAGCACGGTGACCACACCGCTCCCGCTGGCCGGCGCGCTGTAGTCCGCGGCTTCTAGGTTGGCCGAGCGACCGAAGAAGCCGCGCTGCACATCGATGGTCATCGACACCGCGTTCCCCGTCTGCGACTTGCGGAACAGCACCAGCTTGGCACCGCGCAGCGTTGTACCGGCAGGGATCGTCGAGGTATCAAACGACAGGATGCCGCGATAGGTATCGCCGGAAAACAGGCCCTTATCGCCGGTCTTGAGCAGCGCGGCGTTCACGCCATCGACGGGCAGCGCACCCACCGTCCCATCTTCGGCAGCCAGCGAGAACAGCGTCACCGTCGTCTCTGGGCTTGCCATGTCGGGCGAGGACATGTCCGCTGATGACATATCAGGCGATGACATGTCGGGCCGGGACAGATCGGGCACCCCGGCATCTCTGGCCCCACCATCGCTGACCGCGGCATCGGGAGCGCCGCCATCGACCGGCGGCATCGCGCCCGATCGAGGATGGGCGCGGAAAAATGCCCAGACGATGGCGCTCTGATTGGGACCGCGAGCATCGCTGTACGAGCCGCTGCTGTTGCCTGACCAGGCGTGCGCCATGCCTTCGACGACGTACTTCTCCATCACGGCGCGGCCGGCCGAGTCCAGGTAGGTGGCGTGGGTGTAGCGGCGTCCGCCCGGCGCCGTTGCGGTCTCGCTGGCGTCGGCGCGGTCATCGATGCTGTTGTTGTCGGTGCCGTCGTCAGCGCGGTCATTGGTCTGCGCCCACTGGCTGATGATCTGCTCGGCATTGATCGGCGCGACCGTCGTATCACCGCTGCCGTGGAAGACCAAGGTCGGCACGACGCGAGCGCTGCTGCCCATCGCGCGATAGGCCACATCGCCCTGGGTCTGCGGGTTAGGTCCGCCGCTGCTCATCGCACCGCTCGCTCCCCCGGCGCCGCTGGCGGCCTTGTATTCCAGACCTGAGCCGACGGCGATGGCGGCAAAGACATCGGGATAGGTGGCGCCCAGGATCACCGCCATGCCCGCCCCGGCCGAGAAGCCAGCCGCAAAGACGCGGTCGCTGTCGACGGTGTAGCGCCCGCCGATCTGGCCCACGATGCCGGCGATGATCGAGGGCTCGCCAGCGCCGCGGCTCTGATGTGCTGGCTCGAACCAGCGGAAGCAGCGTATGGGGTTCGCGCTCGTCGGCTGCTCGGGATAGGCCACCAGAAATCCCGCCGACTCGGCCAACGCATCCATCTGTGTGCTCTGCGCGAACTGATCCGGTGTCTGCGTGCAGCCGTGCAGCATGACGACCAGCGGCGTCGCTCGTCCCGCGGCATAGCTCGACGGAATGAACAGGCGATAGGCGTAACCGCCGAAGCTACCGCTGGTCACCACCGCGGCCTGCGTACTGGCCGTGGGCTCGCCCGCCGAGGGCGAATCGGATCCGCCAGGCGTTGAGCACGACAGCACAGCAACCGGAAGGAGAGACAAGAGACGGACGCGCAGCCGCGCGCCGGGCGTTTGCGATCGTGGAGTGTGGAGAATGATCAAGGGTCCTCGCTTTCTTGCGCAGCGTTGCTACTACGCTGGGTCGCGGCTGTCTACGCATGACGCAGTGCAGCGTAGGTATCGCCAGGTGCTCTGCCCTGCACGCGCCATTGCACCAGGCTGTACAAGCGCGGTAAGACGCGGCCTATGACCAATCGAAAGCAGCAAGACGTGGTCGGCCAGCCGTCGCGACGACAGGTGCTGGCAGGCTTGGGCG
>DAORCZ010000759.1:0-4490 GCA_035345735.1 Pseudomonadota bacterium
TCGAACAGCAGGCCGGGCTTCTTAATGAGCGGCGTACACCAGCCGAGGCGCAGCGTGTTGCCGATGCCGAGCGGGTTGATCGAGCCGGCCACCGTGTGCTCAAGCGTGGTCTTGTTGACCGCTTCACCCAGGCAGTGCTTACCGCGGCCCGTCGGAGCCGGCCGGATGGCCGAGGGCGTGCTCAGCCGCTGCGCCGTCGCCTCGCCGGGCTGCCCCCACCCCGAAACGAGGCCCGATACCAGAAAAAACAGGAGCCGCAAGCTCAGCCCCCGGCAGGGGCCCCCCTCGCGGCGACGGCGTTGGATGGCTGACAAGGTGGACATCTCGGCCAGGGTAAACCAGTGTGGGGCCGCTTGTCATCGACGAGATCGGCCAGTGTCCAAGGCTGGGCGAAGCCCCGCGAATTAGCGACGGAAAAAGCAGGCTTGCCGAGCCGCTTGCATCCTCGTGCGGCGTGGGCTTGTATCGATGCACTCATGCTCCATGTCGAACAGTCTGTCGATTCGCAGTCTGCCGCCGCCGCGGCTCCCCCTGACCCGGCGCAAGCCGCCGAGCTTGAAGCCAAGCTGGGGCGGCTGCGCGCAGTCATTGCCGGCTACGGTCCGTCGCTGGTCGCCTTCTCAGGTGGGGTCGATTCGGCGCTGGTCCTGGCCGTGGCGGCCGAGGCCCTGGGCGCTTCCGTGGTCTCGCTGACCGCGGTGTCAGAGACCATGGCGGCACGCGAAATCACCGCCGCCGCCGAGCTGGCTGCGTCGCTGGGCGTCCGTCATGAGCAGGTGCGCGCGAACGAGCTTTCGCGTCCCGGCTTCGCCGAGAATCCCAGCAACCGCTGCTATCACTGCAAGAGCGAGCTCTTCGATCTCTGCGAGCCGGTGGCGGTCCGGTTGGGGCTGCCGAACATCCTCCTTGGCACCAACCTGGACGATCTCAGCGACCATCGGCCAGGCCTGCAGGCAGCGCGCGAGCGCGGGGCGCGGCAGCCACTCGTCGAAGCGGGGCTGAACAAAGCCGACGTCCGTGCGTTGGCGCAGCGTCTGGGACTTTCGGTATGGGACAAGCCGCAGCTCGCCTGTCTGTCCTCGCGCTTTCCCTATGGCACGCGCATCACCGAGGGCCGGTTGCGAAAGGTTGATCAGCTGGAAGAAGCGCTACACGACCTGGGCTTTGCGCAGCTCCGCGTCCGCTTTCACGAGGTCAGCCGCCCGGAAGGAAAAGATGGCGCTGCGCCACGCAGCCTCGACGAACTGCCCGCCCTCGCGCGGCTGGAGCTGCCAGTGAGCGAGGGGGCGCGAGTGCTCAGCGAGCGTGCGGCCATCGTGCAGAAGGCCAAGCAAGCGGGCTTTCTTTACGTCAGCCTGGATCTGGAGGGATTTCGCTCGGGCTCGGGAAACGCGGTGCTGACGCAGATCAGCAGTCGGCCGCCGCGTGCGGTCGCCGAGAGTCCGCCGGCGGTCGTTGTCGCGCCACCGGCTGTGGCATCGCCCGTCGCCGCCCCGCTGGTGACCACAGCTCCGCCGGTGGTCGCGCCGCGTCCGCGCAAGCTGGTGGTGGCTGGGCTGAGTCGCAACGCCGCAGGTCAGATCTTCATCAGTCAGCGTCGCGCCGATCAGGCGATGCCGCTCTTGTGGGAGTTCCCCGGCGGCAAGATTGAGCCGGGCGAGCTCCCCGAAGACGCGCTGCGTCGCGAGCTTCAGGAAGAACTGGGCGTTGTCGCCAGCATCGGCCCGATCTTCGAAGTCATCGCCCACCGCTATCCCGAGTTCGACCTGCTGATGCTGGTCTACAGCTGTACTTTCGATCGCGAGCCCGTGGCGAAGGAAGTGGCCCAGGTGCGTTGGGTCGATCCCGCGGATTTGCCTAACTTCCCGATCCTGCCCGCCGATGCGCCGCTGGTGGCTCGGCTGGCGGCGGCGGGGTAGGTCGGTTAGGCGTGCCGGCGCTTGGGCACATGCGCGCCGTCCGCGGCGGGGGAGGGGGCTTGGCGCGGGACCTCCTCGGCTGGGGGCTGCTTGGCTGCGCGCTGACCACGCTCGGCTGCGAGGCCTCGCACCTGATCGGCAGTGCTGGCTTTGTGCGCAGTCGCTTCGTCGAGCCGCGGCTTGTGGGCTGGGCCAATCCGCAGCTTCAGCTCGGCGATCTCGACGGCGATGGCGTGGCCGAGCTATGGCTGCTTGAGCCCAGCCAGGGCGAGCTGTGCCTGCGTCGGGCCGAGGCGACGACCGGCACGCTGCGCTGTCAGGGCCTAGACCCGAGCGTGGGTCCCAGCCGGCTAGGCTTGGCGCAGCTTGCCTCCGTCGGGCCACCGCAGCTTGTAGTCGCAGGACAGGCGCTGCTAAGCATTACCGGCTGGCCTGCGGATCAGTCGCTGACCGTCACACAGCGCTATCCGCTGACGCTGCCGGTGACGCAGGTCGAGCGCAGTCGTGGCTGGCGAGGCGGCGGCGAGTCCGCGACCGACGTCGTGTGGACCGCGAACGCGACGCAGCCGATCGCGACGGCTTGGCTGTGGCCTTCTGCGCGGGCCGAAAACGCTGCCGCCGCGCCCGTGCCCATCGACTTTGCGCTGAGCGCAGCCGCGACGGCGCTGCTGCCGGTCTCGCCGGGGCGGGATGGTGGGCGCGAGCTGTTCGTGGCCACCTGGGCCGGTGTCGAGCACTACAGCAGCCGGGGCACGCACAGCCTGCTGCCATGTGCCGAGCGGCTGGCGGGGAGTCCGCGCTTGGCGCTGCTCGACGTTGATGGCGACGACGATGACGATCTGGTGGCTCTCACCGCCGATGGCACTGTGCAGGTGGTGGAGCGTCGGAGTAGCCCCCCGGGCTGGGGCTGTCTCGACGAAGTCCCCCTTTTTCAGCCGGGACGCAGCCTGCTGTGGCTGGCGGCGGCTGACTTTGATGGCGACGGCAGGCGTGATCTGCTAGCGGCGACGGCTGAGCGCAGCGAGGGACTGCTGCTGTGGCGACGAGGGCTGCCGACGCTGCGCTATCCGCTGTCGGCACCCGCCCGCGCTGTGTCGGTGACCGACGGCGATGGCGACGGTGATGCCGATGTCGCGGTCGTGCTGAGCGACGGCAGCCTGGAGTTCTTCCACAACAGCTTCGCGCCTCGCTAGGACGGGGCCCTCACCTCCGGCTGAGCGACGACGCACTCGTGATATGATGCGTCACAATGCCTGCAGAGCCGCGCTTCTCGTCCCTGGTCTGGGTGGTGGGCGAAAACCACAACGTGCAAGAGGTGATGGAGCTGTCGTCGCACCAGCGCCTGCGGCGCGAGGGCGCCTTCCTGGCCAACTACTTTGCCGTCACACATCCCTCGGGCCCGAACTACCGTGCGATGGCCGCTGGCCGCTACTGGACCAACGACGAGCGCTTGGATCAGCAGAAGCCGACCTTCGCCTCGCAGGCCCGGTTGCCGGTGACGGTGTGGAACTTCCGCGGCAAGCCGGCTCGCAAGCACAACCCGTTTTACGATCTCAAGACCGAGCACCGGGCGGTCGACGAGTTGGACCTGGAGTCGCTGCCACCGCGCTGCGTGCTTTACGTCGGGCTGGACGATGAGAACAACGCGCACGATGGCGAGATCGACGTCTTCGACGCCAACATCCATGCGCTCCTCGATCAGCTGACCGCTTCGTCGTGGTTTAACACCGCGGTGGGCGGGCGCTATCCAGCGCTGTTTCTAACCTGGGATGAGGCCTACCGGGCGCGCACCAACCAGGTTTTTGCGGCGCTGTTTGGGCGGGGCGTGACCCCCGGCGCCGAGTCGATCCAAGAGCTGAATCACTTTAGTTTTTGTCGCCTGTGCTGTGAGAGTTTCGGCGTGGCACCGCTTGCGCACGCCATCGAGGCCAGCACGATAGAAGGCATCTGGAGCCAAGGGGGCTAAGGGACGCAGCGATGGCGAACGATTCAAAAGACATGGCCGCCGGGTCCGCAAAAGGCAAGTCCGAGGGGAGCGGTGTGCCGGTGCGCTGGCCATGGCTGGCCCTCGGTGTGGCGGGGCTGTTGGTCCCGCTGATCTGGCTGGTTCTGGGGCGCTCAGATGGCGCGACGGGAGGAGGGGCTCCGGCTCCGCCGATGGCCGCTGCCCCGAGTGCTCGCCCCAACATTCGCCTGCAGGACAAAGACAGCCCGGGGGCCGCCCCGGCGGCCGCGGCACCTGCCCCAGCTGCCGAGCGGGAGGAAGCCAAGGCCGCTGCCCCACCCGAGCCGGAAAAAGCGGCCAGCGAACGGCGCGTACCCGCGGATCAGCCGAGCACGCGAGATGCACGCAAAAAGAGCGCGCGCGCTACACCCGCGCAACCGAGCACGGGGCTCGTAGACGAGAACGTGAGGAAGGCGACGAAGGGGAAAGCCGCGCCGCGCCTAGCCGATGCCAAGCCCATGGCCGACCCGGTGGCGCGGGGGCCCATCGGTCCCGAAACCGAGGTGGTCGCCGCTCCGCCCGCCGCCCCGTCGCCACCCCCGCCGCCTTCCGCGCAGCCGGCGCCA
>DAORCZ010000760.1:0-4486 GCA_035345735.1 Pseudomonadota bacterium
GCGCTGTACCTCAAGCGGAACGGCCTGCGTCCACGACAGGTGCAGGACTTCATCCCGACGCCGATGTCCCTCGCTGCGGCCATGTACTACACCGGCCTCAATCCCCTCTCGAAGGATGCCGCCGAGCCGGTCTACGTCGCGCGGGGCCTGCGTGAAAAGCGCATGCAAAAAGCGCTGCTCCTTTACTGGGACCCGACGCAGCACGAGCTTGCCCGCGAAGCCCTGCTGCGAGCCGGACGCCCAGATCTCATCGGCGATGCCGAGGGCTGCCTGATCCCGCCAGCCCGCCTGCCCTCGCCCGCCCCGTCGCGACCGCAGGCAAGCTCCGTTTCCTCGTCGCTCTCAGGCACCACGACGGGCTCGCAGCCGGGCTTCCGTGGCAGCCAGCCGGGCCACTCGGCAATGTTCCGCGCCCTCCCGCGCACTCCCGCGCGCGAATAGCCGCAAGCCCTCGTTGCCCCGTCGCTACCGCCGCTGCGCAGGGGTTCCATGGAACGTGCGCAGGGCCGAGCGAAAGCCGCTTATTTCCGCGGCGAAACTCCGTATACTGGGCACTTCACAATTCCCCCAGGTCTCGCTTGCCACGACGGGAGGTCGAATGGGTGCCATCTCTCTGAAAGTGAACCAGAAGCCGGTGACGGTTGAAGTCAAGCCGCGCACGCTACTAGTCGAGCTCCTGCGCGAGCAGCTACAGCTCACGGGCACGCACGTGGGCTGTGACACCAGCCAGTGCGGCGCCTGCACGGTGATGGTGAACGGCCGCTCGGTGAAGAGCTGTACCATGCTGGCCGTCGAGGCCGAGGGCGCCGAGGTCACGACCATCGAGGGTCTGGCCCAAGGCGGCAAGCTGCACCCGATGCAGGAAGCTTTCCAGAGCTGTCACGGCCTGCAGTGCGGCTTCTGCACCCCCGGCATGATCATGAGCGCCGTCGACTGCCTTCAGAAAAACCCGCAGGCCGACGAGCATCAGGTTCGCGAGTGGCTGGAGGGCAACATCTGTCGCTGTACCGGCTACCACAACATCGTGAAAGCGGTCCTCACCTGCCGCGATCGCATGGCGCAGTCGAAGACGGAGGGTCGCCCATGAGCACCACGACGACAACCGTGCAAGGCGCCATCGGTCAGCCTCTGCAGCGTCGCGAAGATCGCCGTTTCATCACCGGCCAGGGTCGCTACACCGACGACATCAGCCTGCCGGGCATGACTCACGCGGCCATCCTGCGCTCGCCGCACGCGCATGCCCGCATCGTGTCGATCAACACCGCACCCGCCGCTTCGGCCCCGGGTGTGCTGGCGGTGTTCACCGGAAAAGATGTCGCCGCGGACAAGGTCGGAGGCCTGCCCTGTGGCTGGCTGGTCAAGAATAAGAACGGCACGCCGATGGTCGAGCCGCCCCACCCCATCCTCGTCGCGGATCGCGTCCGTCACGTCGGCGATCAGGTGGCGATGGTGGTGGCCGAGACGCGCGCTCAGGCCCGCGCCGCACTGGCCCTGATCGAGGTCGAGTACGAGCCGCTGCCCGCTGTTGCCTCACTTTCCGCCGCGCTCGCCGATGGCGCGCAGCAGGTCTGGGATCAGGCCCCCGGCAACGTCTGCTACGACTGGGAGCTGGGCGATCGCGCAGCGACGGAAAATGCCCTCAAGGGTGCCGACAAGATCATCGAGATCGACGTCTATCACAACCGCCTGATCCCCAACGCCATCGAGCCGCGCTCGGCGATTGGGCAGTACGAGTCGGGGATCGATAGCTACACGCTGTACACCTCCAGCCAGAACCCGCACCTGATTCGCCTGCTCTTGGGCGCGTTCGTGCTGGGCCTGCCCGAGCATCGGCTGCGCGTCGTCGCGCCCGACGTCGGTGGCGGCTTCGGATCGAAGATCTTCCACTACGCCGAAGAGGCGCTGGTGGTGTGGGCTGCGAAGAAGGTCGGTCGCCCGATCAAGTGGACCGCCGAGCGCTCTGAGTCGTTCATGAGCGACGCGCACGGTCGCGACGTGCACATGCGGGCCCGCCTGGGCGTCAGCAAAGACGGCCGCTTCCTGGGCCTGCACGTGCAGAGCGAAGCCAATATGGGCGCCTATCTTTCGACGTTTGCCTCGTCGGTGCCCACCTATCTTTCGGCGACGCTCCTCGCCGGCTGCTACACCACCCCGGCCATCTACTCCGAGGTCAAGTCGGTGTTCACCAACACCGTGCCCGTCGATGCCTACCGCGGCGCCGGCCGTCCCGAGTCCGCCTATCTGATCGAGCGCCTGGTCGACAAAGCGGCGCGCGAGCTAGGCATGGATCGCTTGGAGATCCGTCGCAAGAACTTCATCACCCAGTTCCCGTACAAGACGCCGGTCGCCCTGGAATACGACGCCGGTGACTACCACGCGACGCTCGACATGGCGCTCAAGGCTGTCGATTACGCGGGCTATCCGGCGCGACTCGCGGCATCGCAGGCGCGCGGCAAGCTGCGTGGCATCGGCTTTTCGACCTACGTCGAAGCCTGCGGCATCGCGCCCTCGGCTCTGGCGGGAGCGCTGGGGGCTCGCGCTGGTCTTTACGAATCGGCGTCGGTGCGCATGCACCCAACCGGCAGCGTCACGGTGTTCACCGGCACACACAGCCATGGGCAAGGTCACGAGACGACCTTTGCTCAGCTCGTCGCCGATCAGCTCGGCGTGGCCGTCGATGCCGTCGAGGTTGTGCACGGCGATACCGCCCGTATTCCCTTTGGCATGGGCACCTATGGCTCGCGCTCGCTGGCGGTCGGCGGGTCGGCCATCGTCAAGGCCACCGACAAGATCATCGCCAAGGGCAAAAAGATCGCCGCTCACCTGCTGGAAGCTTCCGAGGCCGATATCGAGTTCCAGGGTGGCAAGTTCACCGTCGTCGGCACCAACCGCCAGAAGACCATCGGCGAGGTCGCCTTCGCTGCCTACGTGCCGCACAACTACCCGATCGACAAGGTCGAGCCCGGTCTCGAAGAGTCGGCCTTTTACGATCCCAAGAACTTCACCTACCCCGCCGGCTGCCACGCCATCGAGGTCGAGATCGACCCCGAGACCGGTGTGGTGCATCTCGAAAACGTCGTCGCGGCGGATGATGTCGGCAAGATCATCAATCCGCTCGTCGTCGATGGTCAGATGCACGGCGGGCTGGCGCAGGGCATCGGCCAGGCGCTGTTTGAAGACTGCCAGTACGACGAGAGCGGTCAGCTACTCACCGGCTCGTATCTGAACTACGGCATGCCGCGCGCCGCTGACTTCCCGTTCTTCAAGGTCGGCAACCACGTCACCGCCTGCACTCACAACCCGCTTGGCGTAAAAGGCGTCGGCGAGGTCGGAGCCATCGGCGTGCCACCGGCGGTCATCAACGCCATCGTCGATGCGCTGTCGCCGCTCGGTGTGCAGGACATCTCGATGCCAGCGACGCCCGAGAAGATCTGGCGCGCCATCCAAACCGCCCGGGCCAGCGCCGGGGCGAAACTCTAAGGCCTCACGAGAAGGAAGGAGCCCAACATGCGTGACTTCAACTTTCATCGTCCGGCCTCGGTGCAAGAGGCCATTGCGCTGCTCCGCAAGCACCCCAACGGCAAGCTGCTGGGTGGCGGGCAGAGCCTGCTGCCGGTGCTCAAGCTCGATATGGCCGACCCCAGCGACCTGATCTCGCTGTCGGCCGTGCCCGAGCTTCAGGGCATCCGCCGCAGCGGCAGCACGCTCACCATCGGTGCCGGCGTCCGCCACGCTGAGGTAGCCACTTCTACTGAGGTGCGCCAGGCCATTCCGGGATTGTCCGGATTGGCTGAGCACATCGGCGACGCGCAGGTGCGCAACCGCGGCACGCTTGGGGGATCGTTGGCCCACGCCGACCCGGCGGCCGACTACCCCGCGGCCATCTTGGCGTTGGATGCCGTGGTCGAGACCGACCGCCGCCGCATCGCCGCCGACGACTACTTCACCGGCCTCTTCGAGACGGCGCTCAAGCCGGATGAGGTCATCGTCGCGGTGCACTTCCCGATTCCGCAGCGCAGCGCCTACGCCAAGTTTTCGAGCCACGCCTCGAAGTACGCGCTGGTCGGAGTCATGGTGGCGCAAACGTCCAGCGGCGTCCGCGTCGCCGTCACTGGGGCCGGGCCCTACGCCTTCCGCGTCCCGACGCTGGAGTCGGCCCTTTCGCAGGACTTCAGCGCTGCGGCGATTGCCGCCCTTGGCCCCCGCATCGGTGTGCGCGCCGACGACCTGACCAGCAGTAGCGAGGCCAGTGCCGAGTACCGCGCCCACCTGATCTCGGTCATGGCCCAGCGCGCCGCAGCCAGCGCCCGCTAGTCTGCCCCGCCCTCCTTCCCCGCATGTCCACACCCACGCTGCCGAATTCCGTCGATGAAGTTGCCGCGCGACTCAGCGCGGGGGGCTATGTCGCCGATCGCGATCTCGCGACGGTGATCTACCTCTCGCTGCGTCTGCATCGACCGCTGCTCTTGGAAGGCGAAGCCGGCGT
>DAORCZ010000761.1:0-4478 GCA_035345735.1 Pseudomonadota bacterium
GTAGAAGCCGCCGAACTGGGTCTCGCCGCGGTCGTTCTGTTCGCAGCTGGCGACGGCGTCTAGCCGGCCATCGGCGTCGAAGTCGGCGGTCTGGATGCTCCAGCCAAGTCGGCAACTGGCCGTGCCGATGGTGCTGGCGCCGACCAGCAGGCGGCCATCAGCGGCGACGATGTTGCCGAAGGTGCCATCGCCGCGACCGGGGATGATCTGGAAGTTCGACAGCTGCCGGCTGGCCACCAGCAGGTCCAGGAAGCCATCACCGTTCATGTCCACCAGGTTGACCTCGCGCGGCTCTTGCCCGACGGAGACGGTGCCGCCGGTGGCCTTTGGCGCCAGCAGGTTGCCCGCCCCATCGTTAAGGAAGATGCGCACGGTGTTGGTGTTGAGATCCGCGACCACGCAGTCGGGGAAGGTGTCGCCGTTGAGATCGCCGCAGCGGCCCCAGTAAGGGTTCTGGTTGTTGTTGTTGGTCCCCGCCGTGCCCGAGCCTCCGCTGGGCAGCGTGGTCCCCTGGCTTAGGTACCAAGTCAGGGTCGCGACGGTGTTGCCGGCTGCCAGCACCACCAGATCCTGCTTTCCGTCTTTGTTGAGGTCGGTGACCATCAAGTGCTGCGGTGAAGACGGGGTGTTCAGGATGACGCTGGCCGCGGTGTTGGTTCCGCCGAAGATCGATCCCTGGTTGCCGCCCGAGTACTGCGTGTTCCAGATGCGGACCTGGTTGTTGTTGATGCAGACGATGGCGACGTCGGGATACATGTTGTTCGACAGGCGAATCGGCGTTGGCGCGTTCTGCCCGCTGCACACCTGATAGAAGTTCTGGCCGCGCGACACCATGCTGCCGGTGCCGTTGCCCAGGTTGTACTGCCAGGTGCCGCTCTCGTCGGCGATCAGCATGTCCTGGTTGCCGTCGCCGTCGAGGTCGACCACCGTGCCCTTCTGCGTTCCCAGGTTCGAAGGCCCGGTGTTGTCGTTGCGCACGTTGACGAAGCCGCCGCCGCCGCTGTTGAGATAGGTGTTGTAGTTGCCGTTGCTGATCCAGGTGGCGATCAGGTCGGGGATGCCGTCGTTGTTGAAGTCGCCCAGAAGCGGCACGCGGGCGTTGTTGAAGTTCTGCGGGTTGATACGGCCGCTGAGCTGCGAGAAGGCCAGCGTCGAGGCGTAGTAGCGAAACGCCGAGGCCGAGCCGGCCGCGTTGCTGTTGCTGGCCGCTTGCCCATCGCGGGCCCGCCGCGCCGTGACCGGCACCGGAACGCCCCAGCCGCCGGGGTTACCGGGGGCATAGACCTTGGCCGTGGTGTCGGTGATCGAGACGATCTCGGCGACGATGCCGCCGAACGAAAACTGCGTGCTGCTGTCGAAGCCGGTGCCGGTGATGGTCAAAAGATCGCGCCCGACCGTCGAAGCCCGGCCCGGGGCGATGCTGCTGATGCTCACCGCCGGCACCGCCAAGTCGGCCTGTCCCGAGGGGAAGCCCAGCAGGTCCGCCGCCTCGGGCGGTTCCATGTCGGCAAGGAACGAGCGCGGCGCAGCCGAGCAGGAGGTCAATAGACAAGAAGCGAGGATAAGCGAGGTCTTCATGAACAACTCCTATCTGGCAAACTGAGATCTAAAGTTCATTGTATAAAACCGCGCTGCCCTTCTCCCCAATAAGCAGCAGATCCGCAGGACACCCAATAAGGAATCTCCCTCGGGAAATAGTTATTTATGCATATGTGAAATGGCCACCCCTTGCCCCGCATGTGGGCAAGGCTACTGGCCAATAAAGTCTTGTGAATAAGCGGAGATAACGACCGGCAGGGGGGCGCAGCGCGCGGTTAGCTCTCGGGCTTGTTGCGGCTGCGGCTGAGGCTGGCCAGGGAAGCTTCGCCCAGCTCGCGGCTGCGGCGGGTGGCGGCTTCGACGGCGTTCATCAGCGTGGTGCGCAGGCCGCCGGCTTCCAGGGTGTGCAGGCCGGCGATGGCGGTGCCGCCCGGCGAGGTCACCATGTCCTTGAGCTGACCGGGGTGCTCGCCGGTCTCGATGAGCAGCTTGGCGGAACCAAGGACGGTGTGGGCGGCGAGCGCGAGGGCGTTGTAGCGCGACAGCCCGACCTTAACCCCGGCATCGGACAGCGCCTCGATGATGAGGAACATGTAGGCCGGGCCGCTGCCCGAAAGTCCGGTCACCGCGTCGAGCTGTTCCTCGTCGAGAACCACGGTCATGCCGACCGAGCGGAAGATCTGCTCGGTGATCTTCAGGTCGTCCGCCGTGGCGTGCTGGTTGGCGGCGATGGCGGTGGCTCCGGCCCCGACCAGCGCCGGGGTGTTGGGCATGGTGCGCACGACGCGGATGCCGGTCGGCAGGCGGGCTTCGATGACCGCGATCGGCACGCCGGCCGCCACGCTGATGACCAGGGCGCGCGGCTTTAAGTGCGGCGCGATCTCGTCGAGGACGGTGGGCAGGATCTGCGGCTTCACCGAAAGCACAATGACGCTGGCGTGGCGCACGACATCGACGTTGTACTTGGTGACGTGGATGCCGTAGCGGCTCTTGATGTGCTCCATCCGACTGGCCCGCGGCTCGCTGCCCCAGACCTGCTCGGGCTTGACCACGCCGGCGCGCAAGAGGCCCCGGATCAGCGCTTCGGCCATGTTGCCGGTGCCCAAAAAGCCGATGGTCTGGTTGAGGGTGGCGGCCGCGCTCTCGCCCCCCGGCGTCGTAGGCTGGCCCGGCGTCGCGGGAGGGGAGGCAGAGACGGAAGTGGGAGTTGTGCTCATCGCCGCTCATCGTATCGCGCCTGCCGGTCGCAACCAATGACGATTCGCGGGGGTGGTATGGTGCGCGGACATGGCTCGCCCGAAGTTCTTTCGAGATCCCATCCATGGCCAGATCGGCTTTGACGCGGTGGACCTGCACGCTGCGCCGCCGCCGGCCGAGACCCAGCCCGATGCCTCGCTGTCCTGGCTGATCCGTCGCCTGATCGACACGCCGGAGTTCCAGCGCCTGCGCTACATCCGCCAAAACGGCCTGGTGAACTTGGTGTTCCACGGCGCCGAGCACTCGCGCTTTGGCCACAGCATGGGGGTCTGCTATCTGGCCCGCGAGATGTACGCCCGCATCACCCGCAACATGGGCGATCCCGTCGAGCCGGGGCGGCGCCTGGCCACCTGCGCGGCGGCGCTGCTACACGACATCGGCCACGGTCCGTTTTCACACGTGCTGGAAGAGATCCTGCACGTCTGCGGCATCCGCTTCGAGCACGAGTGGTTGACCCGCCGCCTGCTCGTCGAGTCGGATGCGCTGTCCGGCTATGGCGATAGCGGGGTGGCGAGCGTGCACGCGATCCTGCGCCAGATCGACCCCAGTTTTCCTGAACAAGTGGCCGGCTACGTCAGCAAGAAGTGGCGCGCCAAAGGCAAGGGCGGCGAGTCGAAAGACACGCCCACGGCGAGCGGCGATCACTGGACCTACAAGCTGGTGTCGAGCCAGATCGATGCCGACCGCTTGGATTATCTGATCCGCGACGCCTCGCTGTCGGGTCTGCCCGGCCACGCTTTCGATATCGAGCGGCTGCTCGACATGCTGCTGCACCTCGATCGCACGCGCATCGCCGTGTACCGCCGCGCTGTCGAGCCGGTCGAGGGCTACCTGCTGGCGCTCGATCAGATGTACCGCACCGTCTACTACCACCACACGGCGCGGGCCGCGGCAGCGCATATGGGCTGCGTGCTGCATCGCGCGCTGGACCTGTATCGCGATGGGGCGCGCGATCTTTTTCCCGTACTGACTGGTGCGGCGAACCCGCGTCGCCATCCGCTGCAGGCGCTGTTCGACGACGGGCAGGGCTTGCCGCTCGCCGACTATCTGCGGCTGACCGAGTACCACATCTTCGCGCTGCTCGATGAGTGGCAGGGCTATCGCGATCCGGTGCTGGCCGACCTCAGCCGACGCTTGCTGCGGCGCTCGCTGTTCAAGGCCATCGACGTCGACCCGCGCAAGTACAACCGCATGCAGCGCCTGCAGAAGCGCGCCGAAGAACTGGTCCGCGCCCAGCTTTCCCACGTCAGCCCGACGACGGTGCAGTACTACGTGTCGGTCGACGAGCCAGAGCGCGTCTCGTACCGCCGCTACGACTGGCGCAACGCCGACCCCGACGAGAGCATCTGGATCGTCGACAACGACCGCAGCGCCGCCCCCGCCCAGAACAACGCCAGCGCCAACGCCATCCCCATCGACAAAGAGCCGAGCAGCATCATCGCCGCCCTGCAGACCGCCAAATACTTCCACCGCCTCATCGTCCCGCCGGAGATCCGCGACGCCTTGGTCGCCGAGCTACGGGGCTAGCAGCGTGATGCAAAAGTGCCTGCGGCCCCGATCTGCTGAATGCTCGACTCTTGGGCCGTGCTCACGTCCGGAAGGACGCTCTCCCCAGCCTGGCGGCTGTGGGCCCCCGCGGCTCCCTTGCATCTCGGGGTCCTCGGCTACTTTTGCAACACGCT
>DAORCZ010000762.1:0-4474 GCA_035345735.1 Pseudomonadota bacterium
GTGGCTCAGCCAGGCCTCGCGCAGGGGCCGTCCTTGGTTGCGGTGAAACAGGTAGCCCAGCGGCACATCGGGCAGAAGGTCCGACGCGCAGCGAGCAAAACGCCAGAGCTGGAAGGGGTCGAACGAAGAGACCAAGGTATGCCGCGCCGGACGTCGCCCTCGTCGCAGCGTCTGAGCCACCGCCGCCGCGAGGCCGTCGTCGTGGATCAGGCCGGCGTAGTCGGATGCGGTTTTTACGTCGCGCGACTTGAGCTCAATGTTGATCAGCGCATCGTCGCCCAGGGCGTCGAGCACCTCAACCAGCGTCGGTACTCGCTCACCGCGCCCGACGTCATGGCGGCGTAGCTCGGAGAGCGTCGTTGAGCGGATGTCGGGCCCTGTCCCCTCTTTGCCGCCGGTTACGCGACCCAGGTCGTCATCGTGCACCACCACCACCTCGCCTGATCCGCAGAGCATGGCATCAAGCTCGACACCGTCTGCCCCGGCCAGCATTGCCTGGCGAAAGGCCAAGAGGGTGTTTTCGGGGTAATGCGCCGACGCACCGCGATGGCCAAGGACCAGCGGGCGCGAGCGACGATCAAGAAAGCGCGGGCCGCTCATCGGGGGCTCAGCTAGTGCGCCTTCTTCTTGCCGCCCTTGGCCGGTTTTTCGGGGGCGTCCCCGGGGTGGATCGCGACAAGCTCGACATCGAAGCAGAGATCGCCGTAGGCCTTGCCGGGACCGCGCGGCTCGTTGCCGTAGGCGATGTCGGCAGGGATCCACAGGCGGCGCTTTTCGCCGACCACCATCAGCTTCAGTCCCTCGCGCCAGCCCTTGATGGCTTTGGCGAGCGGGAAGGTGAACGTGGTGCCGCGCTTCTGCGAGGTGTCGAACATGAAGCCATCGCGCTGCTGCCAGCCGACGTAGTTGACTTCGACCTTGTTGTCCTCGGTCGGATGGGCAGTGCCAGTGCCTTTCTGAAGCACCTTGCTAACGAGGCCGAAGGCGTGCTTTTCGGCATCGGCGGGCGGCTTGCCGACATCGGCAGGCGCTGGGATCTTGGGCATGACCGGTGCGGGAGGCGGGGGCGCATCGTCGGCGCGGCCAGTTGCGGCACCAAGCAGCGAAGCGGCCACGGTGATGCGAAGCAGGGTCTTGGCCAGATGAGTGCGCATAGCCAGACTCTAAGCTGGCCAGACTCCCCTCGGGAAGCCCCTTTTTTCCGACGGCGAAATCGACTGTGATGGACACGCGGATAGCCAACATTGTCTATAGTGGGGCATGCGTTTTTCCTCTACCCAGCGTCGCCACCTGCCCGTCCTTGGCAGCTCGGCGAGCGCTGTGACCACGCCGGCCACTGACGGGGCTTTGGGGCCTGTACCAACCGCGCCGGTCGACGGCTCTGCCCCGGCAGTCGTGGAGGCCGGGGCCGCTGCGCCCCACCGACCGCGTCATCCAGCTTGGATCAAGGCGCGCCTGCCGTCGGGACAGACCTTCTTTGAAGTGCGCGAGCTCGTTCACCGACAAAAGCTGCACACGGTCTGCGAGTCGGCGAGCTGCCCGAACATCGGCGAGTGCTGGAGTCGTCGCGCGCTCACCATCATGATCCTGGGCGAGATCTGCACTCGCTCATGCAAGTTCTGCGATGTGCCGATTGGTCGGCCTCTGCCGCCCGATCCCGACGAGCCGCGCCGAGTCGGCGAGACGCTGGCTGCGCTGGGTCTGCGTCACACCGTGATCACCTGCGTGGACCGCGACGACCTGGCGGATTTTGGCGCAGCGCACTGGGCCGAGACGATTCGCCAGGTGCGCGCGCACTGCCCGGAGATGACGCTGGAAGTGCTGGTCGGAGACTTCAAGGGCCGCACTCAGGATGTCGATACGGTGCTGGCAGCGGCGCCCGATGTCTTTGCGCACAACCTTGAGACCGTGCCGCGTCTTTCGCGTCAGGTACGGGTGCAGGCGAGCTATCCCCGCAGTTACACGGTGCTCGCTCACGCCAAGTCGCGCGGCGCGGTCGTCAAGACGGGCCTCATGCTGGGGCTGGGCGAAGAGATCACCGAGGTGCGTGAGGTCCTGCGCGAGCTCGCTGGGCTGGGCTGCGACATTGTCACGCTGGGGCAGTACCTACCGCCTTCTCGCTCGCACCTGCCGATTGCGCGCTACGTCCATCCCGACGAGTTTGCGGCGCTGCGCGACGAAGCACTGGCCTTGGGCATCTCGCATGTCGAGTCGGGCCCGCTAGTCCGCAGCAGCTATCACGCCGATGGCCAGGCCGAGATCATCGCCGAGCTGCGCGCTCGGGCCGCCGGTCCGCGACCCGTCGAAGCCCGCCCCGGTGCGGGGCCCCAGGCATGAGCCAGGCCCGCGACAAACCGTCGTTTCTCGTCGCTGCAATTGCGACCTTCCTGTTTGCTGGGCACTCGAAAGTGGCGCCCGGGACGATGGGCAGCCTGGCCGCGCTACCGCTGGCTTGGGTTCTTCTGGGGGCGGGGCCGTTGGCCATGGCGATGGGCGTTGTGGTCGTCACGTTGCTTGGAACCTGGGCGGCGGGCCGATACTGCGAAGCCACTGGGCGCCACGATAACCAGCGCATCGTCATCGACGAGGTGGCCGGCATCCTGATCACGCTCTGGCCGGTGTCGCGCAGCCTTGGCAACTTGGCCGTGGGCTTCCTGCTGTTTCGCCTGTTTGACATCTGGAAGCCAGGTCCGGTGCGCATCATCGATCGGCGGGTTGGGGGCGGCTTTGGGGTCATGGCCGACGATCTGGCCGCCGGGCTCCTTGCCGCCGTATGCTTGTGGCTGATCCAGCCGAGCCGCCTGCCTTTTGCCATCCCCGGGTGGAGCGGTTCGTGAGCGGCAAAACGGTCGAGGTCGCCGGGCGTCCGCTGCGGGTCCGCCCCTATCCGCTGGATTTGCTGCCGCGTCTCTTGCGTGTTCAGGTCGAGCTCGCGCAGGTCTTCGCCGGGCACCTGTCAGCGATCCTCGCCGCAGCACGCATCGGTAGCTCGGCAGGCTGGCAGGCCTTGCAGCGCAGCCTCGGGGGGCCGCTGGCGGTCCGCGCACAAGCACCCTACCTGGGCAGCGCGGAGCGCTTGCCGGCGCTTGTGCATTCCGGGCTATGCGTCGAGGTCAGCCGCAGTACCCCGGGGGCACCGCGCGCACTTTTGGCCATCGATATCGCCTTGTGCCGAGCACTCGGTATCCGCGACGCGACGCGCTTGGCGGAGCTCATGCAAGGGGCGCTCTCCGGCAGCGGTGCCCAGTGCGTCGCCATCGGCGGGAGCGCACTTGATGCTCTGCTCGCAGATTCGACGCTCCGCACGCCGCTGGTTGTCGATGCGCAGCTGCGAGTCGGCGAAGAGGCGGGCTGGGGTCGGCTGGTGACCTCGTCGGCGCTGCGAGTGGCGGCCGCCCCGGGCGCGTCGGTTTCTGGGGCCTTTCGCGATCCCGCAGTCGCGCGCGAGCGCTTGTCTGGTGTCAGTACCGATCTCGTCATCGAAGCTGGCTACGGCTTCTTGCCCAGCCGCGAAGTGCTGGGGTTTTCCGTCGGGGACATCGTCATGCTGGATCACTTTGGGCCGCGTCCGATCACGGGCGGTCCGGTCTGGCTGCGCCTCGGGCGGGGGGTGTTTCCCGGTCACCTCGACGGGGCCGGCGTCACCGTGTTAGGGTCCTACTACCTGCGAGCGCACGACATGGCCGACCCGCAAACCGAATCCGCCGCTCCCTCTCCCGAGACTGAGTCGCTTTCTGACTCCCTCCTGCGCGAGCTGCCGGTGCAGGTCACCTGCGAGATTGGGCGCGTCACCTTGAGCGCTCGCGAGATCCTGGATCTGCGGCCAGGCACCGTCTTGCCCGTCGGTCGTCCCCTGGCGGGTCCGGTGGATCTGACGGCAGGTGGCCGAGTCCTGGCCCACGGCGAGCTCGTCGATGTCGAAGGCGAGATCGGCGTGCGGATCACCGAGATCCTCAGCTAGCCCCCGCTTGATAGGTTTCGCCGGCTGCCTCGTCCCATACGGGCGAGGAATGTTGGTGAACCGACTGGGGGCCGGGCCGGACAGATGTCGGCAGCTGCCTACCTACGGCCCCCAAGTGTGCTGCGGATGTAGGCGGGCGCGCCTTGCTTCGTCCCTCGCCGGCAGATAGCATCAATTCTGAGACACTAGGGGCAGGGTCCGCGGATGATCGAGGTCGGTCAGCTCATCGGCAACTACAAGGTTGTCCGCCGGATAGGGGCCGGTGGGATGGGCGAGGTGTACGAAGCCGTGCACCAGCAGATCCGTAGCCGCGCAGCCATCAAGGTGCTCTTGGCGACCCATAGCCAGAACCCGGAGATGCTGAACCGCTTCTTCCACGAGGCCTTGGCCGTCAACATCGTGGGACATCCTGGGCTGGTGCGCATCTTCGAGTGTGGCCACCTTCCCGACGGCGCCGCCTACATCGTCATGGAGTACTTGGAGGGCGAATCCCTGCGCGCTCGTTTGCGGCGG
>DAORCZ010000763.1:0-4472 GCA_035345735.1 Pseudomonadota bacterium
TCGAGCCCGAGTTGCAGATCCCGAAGTTGCACTGATCGCCCAGCCAGGCGGCGTGATCTTCGTGTGCGATCGACGCGCTGGGGCACTTGCTGCCGCTGCTGTCGCAGAACGAGGCCGGCCCGACGACCTTGCGCGGCGTCCGCGAGCACGAGACCTTCGGCGTCGTCGGCACGATGGCACCCTTGGTGACCAGCGGATCGTGGTGGTGATTGATCGTTGCGTCGTGCTCGGAGGTCTCGTCGCAGCCGCAGATCCGCTGACTGCGCAGCACCGACAGGATGGCGTCGCGGCGGGCGGTGTTCGGCGTCGGCAGATACTCAAAGGCGCGGGCGCCGGCGGTGTTGTCGGGGCTGGTCCAGTACTCGCCGCTGCCGGGTGCGCTGCGCAGCATGCTCTGCGTCGGGTCGTACAGCGTGTCGAGATACGCCGCGAGCTTGTCCCAGTCGGGCTGCGGACCGCTGGGCGCCAGATCGGCGGGCGCTGCCATGTCGTTGGGGGCCGACACCGACAGATCCTCTTCATCGTCGGGGAAGTAGTGATCCATGGCCAGATCACGCCGATCCTTGTCGGTCTCCATGGCGCCACCGCGGCTGCAGGCCGACAGCGTGCTACCGAGGCCGAGCGCCGAAATAAGAGTCAGTCTAAGAGCTAAGCTAGGTGAGGGGCGCTTCATAGCGGCGCATCATATGCGCAGCAGCGACCCTCGTTTCAAGCCCAGCGAAGCGAGATTCCGGAAGCCATCAATCAATCAATCAATCAATCGGCGAGCCGTGCTCGGGCTGGGCAACGAAGCGGCCGGCCACGAGGCGGAAGCGTCGCTCTCTGGGGGCGGGACGCAGCCCGCGGGAATAGCGCGAGTCGATGTCGCGCTCGCGGATGATCAAGACCTGCTCGGCACCACTACGGCCCAGCAAAATTCCTTCGATCTGGTGACCCACGCGGCGGGGCGGCCGGATCTGCGCATCGGCCGGTTCGGCCCAGCGCTCGCTGAGCGTCAGGCTGTGCAGCTGCGTCGGGGCCGTCGCCGACTGCAGTGAGACGATGATCAGATGCTGCTCGCTGTGCCGCGTTTGCGCAGCGGGTGAGCTGGGCTCGCGCTGCTGCGGCTCACCACCGATCAGCAGCACTGGATAGCGCGGGGGCTTTTCAGGCTGCGGTACTGCCATGCGGGGCAGGATGGGTTGCAGGCGGGGCACGTCGGCAACCGGCGTGTCCAGATCGACCAGCGCGATCGGTGCGATGCGATCGACGGCCTGACCAAGTCGCAAGAGAGTCTGACAAGTGCCGCCCGGGCAGTCGTGATAGACCGCGAGCACCGGGAAGGTGTAGCGACCGCTGGACTCGTGATAGCGACCGAGCACGACGCCGCCGATGCCGTTTGCGGTGCGCAGACCATAGCCCTGAGCTTCGACGACCTGCGCGCCCGAGACACCAAGCGCTCGGGCCAAGCTATCGCGCAGACTGGCGGTCGGGATGGTGCTGGGATCGGCTGCAGCCAGGCTGTGTGTCGGCCAAGCGACCGCGAAGCACAGCAGCAGCCACAGTCGCGGCAGCCGGGACGAGAGGCTCATCGTAGACATGCTTCCTTGGCTGCTCTCTGCGCGCGGTTTTTATTTCGCGGCGCCGGCATCGAGCAGAAACATGCCGTGCAGTCCGCCGGTGCTGCCGTCTTTGACTTCGACCAGCACCTCGCTTCGACCAGGATAGTAAAAGCCTAGCGGCCAGGCATTGGTGACCGCGTTTACCCCCCAGGCCAGGGCGCGTCCGCGACGGGCAGCGACATCGATGGCGATCAGACGATTCTGCGAGCCGAGCACCGCCAGGTCGGTCGAGGCGAGCAGGCGCCGATCGGCCAACAGGCGGATCATGCCGACGTTAAACGACAGGCGCAGCGGCGTGGGCAGCGGCGTCGAGTCGCTGGGATCAGCCGGCACCGGCAGCGAGTGCAGCGTGCCGAGCTTGCGCACGTTGGCGGTGTGCTCTTTGAAGTACAGGGTTCCGCAGTCGGCGGAAAACAGGACATCGCGGCCGCGTTCCATGAAGCGCTGTCCGTTGAGCCAGCCATCGCTGACGCCGAGCCCATACATGCCAGCCGGCGTGGTCGTCGTGACCGTGGCGCGGTTCTGGCAGAGCTGCAGCAAGCGGAACTGTAGCTCGGGAGGCGACATCATCTCTGACGACTCCCCATCGCCCTCGTCCGCCCCGGTGTCGGGGGGAATGCGGGCCATGATGCGCGGCGGCAGGCTGCCATCGAGCGGCACGGCGCGCTCTTCGTAGCCCAGCGCCGCGATGTTGTAGGTGTTGTCGGGGATGTAGCGCAGCACGCCGCTCACCCGCGGCAGCGTGCGGGTCAGGCGGTTCTGGCAGGGCGAAGCATCCAGCACTCGCTGCGGCGCGACCACGGGCGAGGGCTGACCGTCTGCTGGCAGCGCCACCGCCCGCACACCATCCCAGTCGCAGGTGATGATCTCGCGGTGCTCGACATCGATCCCCAGCAGCGTGCCAGCTGGCGAGACGCGATAGCCGATCGGCTGCTGTCGCCGCGTGTCGAGGTTGTAGACGATCAGCGCGCCATCGAAGTCGATGCCGATGTAGTAGCGATCGGCGCCGGCGCTCCAGTCCATCGCGCCGAGGTCGACGATCTCGCCGGTGTCGAGGTAGTAGACCTGGCGGTGGTAGTTGCCATCGATGACGAACAGGACCCCCTCGCGATCGTCAAAGCCCAGCGGTCCCTGCTGACCTTTGGGGTTGGCCTCGCTGGGCCAGGGCAAGTCCAGGCGAACCACGCTGCCGTCGGGCTGACGGCGCAGCACGTACACAAAGGTGTTGTCGCTGCCGTCGTGCCAGTAGGCCAGCGAGCGCTGTCCGCACAGGATGCGAGGCTGGATCGGCCCGGCCTCAAAGCGCGCGGACTCGCGACGGCCGGGCTGCATCAGGCTTAGCCACCAGGAGCCCTCCTTGTCGAGGCGATAACTGCACAGCGACTGGGCGGGGGCGCGCGGCAGGATGGTGGAGTCGACATCCAGACGATAGTGATCGTACGGCGGGCTGAGCTGATACATATGCAGCGGACCGTCGACGTTGGTCGAGCTGCGCTCGCCGGTGGTCGGCGTCAGGATGTCGTCGGGGATCGACACCGCCAGCCAGGGGTCGCCGTCCGCGCCCTGCATCAGCCACGAGCTCTTGAACACCCCCGGCATAAACGGCAGCGTCGCAGCATCGACGGGGTTGCCATCGATGTCGATATCCAAGACCTCGCCGCCGTCGCGCAGCGCACAGCCCACCGCGAACAGCCCGCACAGCGAAAGCAAGAAGGCTGTGGCCCGCGATGCTGTTCGGCCGTCACGCGCTGCCACCCCCGGCTGATCGAGAGAGCCTGACATCGACATTCCCCCTTTCACTGCACTAAAACCCAACCCGCAGCCCGATCGACGGCAAGACCCACTGAAAGCCGACCTCGGTCGGCTTGCCGGGGGGCTGCGTGGCGCCGGTGGCGTTGGCCGCGAACTCTGGCGTGGACAGATAGAACACGCTCTTCGAGAACGTGGCGTTGAGCACTTCCAAGAACACCGCCATGTAAAAGCGCGGGAACTGCCAGTACTTGTCGATGCGCAGATCCAGCTCGACGAAGTTGGGCAGGCGGATGTTGTTGCGATCGGCCAGCACGTCGTTGCGCTGCGGCAGACCTTCGGTGACCGTATCGGGGCGACCCGTCGCGACGTACAGGCGGGCCCCGATGTCGATGCGGTAGGGCAGCCGCGCCTGCACCACCACGTTCAAAAGGTGCGTCTGATCGTAGTCGGCGGGGCGCAGGCCGCAGGGATAGTTGCGCTCCGATCGGCTGAGGGTGTAGGCCACCCAGCCGCTGATGCGACCCCCGCTGCGGCGGACCAGCGCCTCTAGACCGTAGGCTTGTCCGTCGGTGAGCCGGACCAGGGTGGCTGCTGCCCCGCTGAGGCTGGGTGGCGGCGGGGCCGAGCAGGCGCGGACTCCCAGGGGCGGCAGATCGGTGAAGTTGTCGAAGCGCTGGTAGTAGCCCGAGAGCTGTGCCGAGAACCCAGCCGGCAGCTTGAACTCTTGGCTGACCGAGCCCCCGCTGGCGCGCTGCAGACCTAGCTGCAGCGCAAAGGTATCGATGCCTGGCAAGAGCAGCGGAAAAGTCGGGGGCTGTTGGTAGATGCCGCCGGCCACCCGCAGCTCCATCCAGGGCAGCGGTCGCACGCGCAGCGATAGCCGCGGATCCAGGCCAACCAACGTGACGCCGTTGCTGTGATAGGCATCGACGCGAGCCCCCAGCGACACCAGCACGCGCCGCGATAGGAATTCGCCTTCGCCCTGCAGGTAGGCGCTACCGACCAGGCCCAGGCGATCGCTGCCGATATCGCCTAGCTCGTCGCGCTTACCCTCGCTGCCTTCGGCCAGGCTGCGAGCCGGGCCTTCGAGGTCGTAGACGAACTTCAGCTTGCGCAGGC
>DAORCZ010000764.1:0-4470 GCA_035345735.1 Pseudomonadota bacterium
TGTACAGCCCGCTGCGCAGCAGGCCTTCGGCGACGGCCATGCCGTACAGAAATCCGCCGCAGGCGGCGCTGAGATCGAAGGCCGGACAGCCGGCGGCCGCCCCAACCTTACGCTGGACATAGACAGCGGCTGAGGGCAGGGGCATATCGGCGCTGATCGTCGCGCAGATGACGCAGTCGATGGTCGCCGGATCGATGCCAGCCGCTTCACAGGCTCGGCGGCCGGCCTGGGCAGCCAGGTCTGAGGCGGCCTCGCCCGGCTTGACGACGTGACGGGCGCGGATGCCGGTGCGTTCACGAATCCACTCGTCCGAAGTGTCGACGATGCGGCTTAAATCGTCATTGGTCAGGATTTTCTCAGGTACTGCACGACCGGTGCCGAGGATCTTGGCTCGACGGAGGGGAGGCGGACTTGCGGACGTGTTCATTTCGGGTCGGTTCCGTCCTGTATCGAGGAGGCGGCGCCTTGTGGGGCCGTGTCGGTTAGGTTGGATGCCGTTTGCGCTGCCGCGGCGGCAGCGAGCGGCTCGAAGCGGCTGCGATGGTCGGCGATCGCTTGCGTCAGAGCCGGCAGCAGGCCCGTCGAGACTTGCTCTTCGGCAACCTCGATAGCGCGGGTGATGGCGCGTGGACCGGAGCGTCCATGGCAGATGATCGCGACGCCGTTTACCCCCAGGAGCGGGGCGCCGCCGCGCGCTTCGACATCGACGATGCGCTTTAGCTGCATGAGCGCTGGTCGCATTAGGAGGGCGCCCAGCTTGACCAGCCATGAGCGCATCACCTGGGCCTTGAGAAGATCGGCGAGAAAGCGCCCAGCCCCTTCTGCGGTCTTGAGCAGCACGTTGCCCGTAAAACCGTCGGTGACCACTACGTCGAGCCCTAGTGTTAGCACTTGCTCGGGAGAGGGGCCGGTGGATGGGCTGGCAGAGACGCCGGGCGCGCGCTTGAGCCCCTGGAAGATGTCGCGTCCCTCGACGAAACCGGTGTACTCAAACAGGGGGGACTCGGTACCGCCGAGGATCTGATGGGCATCGCGCAGCAGTGGGGTCCCCTTGCTGGCTTCCTCGCCGTTCGCAAGCAGCCCAACCCTTGGCCGGCCGCGATGGGTTAGCGCCCGAACCTTGGCGTAGGTGGCGCCGAGGACGGCGAACTGCGCCAGCGTAATCGGCTTGCACTCGACATTGGCCCCAGTATCCAGGACCACGCACTCACCGATGCGCGGGGCACTGGCGTGGCCGGTGGGTTCCAGCGTCGGCAGAGTGACCGCGATGCCGGGCCGATCGAGACCGCGGATGCGGCCCAGGATAAACAGGCCACAGGCCAGCATGGCTCCTGAGTTGCCGGCCGAGACAACGGCCTGCGCTTCACCGCGCTTGACCATGTCAAAGGCCACGCGCATCGAAGCATCCCGCTTCTTGCGCACCGCTTGCCCGGGATGGTCATCCATCGTGATGACCTGCGAGCAGTGGCGAACGGCCACCTCGTGCTCAGCAGCACCGAGGCGGCGCAGCTCCCCCCGAATCCGTGCTTCGTCGCCCAGAAGGACAATCTGGGTACCTCGCGCGCGGGCAGCGGCGACCGCCCCAGCCACTTCAGGACCGGGCGCGAGGTCTCCGCCCATTGCATCGAGCGCGATGGTTACCGAAGCCACGGATGGCGCGTTAGGCGCTCTGTTCCTCGGTTTCGGCGGCTTCGGCCTTCGGCGGCACGACGACGCGTCCCGTCTTGGCCGGGCCATACCAACCACAGGCGTCGCAGGCGCGGTGCGGCATGCGCGGCGCCTCGCAGTTCGGGCAGTTGCTGCGGGCCGGCGGGGCCATCTTCATCCACTGCGCGCGTCGGCTGTCACGACGAGCGCTTGACTGTCTGCGTTTTTGAACGGCCATTTTCTAATGCTCCTCAGGGGATCGGCGCGGCCATCGCGCCGCAGCGGTTACAGGGGTTGAGTTCAGCTGGGCAGCTTCACGTCGCGAAGCGCGGCAAATGGCGACAGAACCGCTGCCGGCTGACACTCGCAGCGGGCGCGGTTGCGGTCCATTCCACAGGACGGACATAGGCCACGGCAGTCTTCCTGGCAGAGCACAGCGATCGGAATTGCCAGGATGATCTGCTCGCGCAGGAGCGGCCAAAGATCGACCACTTCGCCGTTGTGATGGGCGTAGTCGAGGTCGTCCTCATCGATCTCTTCGTCGCTGCCTTCGCTGCTTTCAATAACAGGGTCGCTCGCCGGCACGTAGATGCTGTGCACGCGCTGCGCAAGATCGATAATCGCCGGCTCCAAGCAGCGCTGGCAGGACAGCGCCAGGCGACCTCGCAGCCAGCCATCACACAGAACCGTGGACTTGCACTGGCTCAGGCGAACCGAGAGCGTGAGCGACGAGTCATCCAGCTTGGCCTCGACCCCGACGAGCGCGTCGGCAAGAAATGCCGACGACAAGGACAGATCGATGTCCTTGTCTCGGCCTTCCAGATCCTTGATGCGATATTCAAGCGCGAGCATGGAGTACGGCTGACCTTGCCAGCGGCAGCGGGCAGCCGACCGAGCGTTGGGGTCGTTCGGTGCCCGCGGTGCCGGTGGGCAGTGTGGGGTTCCCGATTAGCGCTTGCTGAACTGGAAGCGAGCTCGGGCGCCGCGCTGACCGTACTTCTTGCGCTCTTTGACGCGCGGGTCGCGGGTGACGTAGCCAGCAGACTTCAGCGGCGGGCGATGAGCGGCGTTGATCTTCATCAGCGCGCGCGTGATGCCCAGCTTGATCGCATCGGCCTGTCCCGACAGTCCACCGCCCTGCACGTTGGCATAGACGTCGTAGTTCGCCGTCTGCCCCGTTAGCTCAAGCGGCTGCCGCAGGACCATCTTCGACGTCGCACGGCCGAAGTAGTTGTCGATCGTGCGCTGGTTGATGGTCACTTTGCCCGAACCGGGCATCAGCCACACACGAGCAACCGCATGCTTACGGCGCCCAGTGGCATAGGTGGAGTTTCGTTCGACCTTGGCCATTTTCAATTCTCTCTATCTGGCGACAGGAATGGCGACCGCCGAAGCGATCGGCGCGGTCCTTAGCCGCGCATCGTCTGAAGCTTCTGCGCAGCGGGCTGCTGAGCCGAGTGCGGATGCTCAGCGCCGGGATAGACCTTCAGCTTCTTGATGATGCGGCGTCCGAGTGGCCCCTTGGGCAGCATTCCCCAGACTGCGCGGCGAATCACCTCGTCGGGATGCTTGTCCAGCATCTCCTTCGCCGGGCGCTTCTTCATTCCGCCCAGATACAGGCTGTGGTCGTAGTAGATCTTGTCTTCGAGCTTGTTGCCAGTCAGGCCAACTTTCTTGGCATTGAGGACGACAACAAAATCACCACAGTCAACGTTCGGGGTGAACGTCGGCTTGTGCTTGCCACGCAGGATGTGTGCGATCTGCGTCGCAGCCCGCCCGAGGTTCAGGCCGGCCACATCCACGATGTGCCAGCGACGCTCGTCTTGGGCACGCTCGGAGGTGGTTTGGGGAGTGCGTTTGATCGGTGTGGACATGCCGGTATTCCGCTAGAGAGTGCAGGTAAAGAGACGACTTAGGTATCGGAATGGATTTGTGATGTCAAGATCCTATTACGCGCTAAGGCTGACAGTAGGGTAGGGAGGCCGTCTTTCCTGGCCGGACCTCTAGCGTTCCCAGCTTGCAGGTGGTTGCCGTTCCCGCGCCGCACAGGTTCGGGCCGGTCAGGGAGCAGGGGGCAATGCAGCGGCTGTCGCTTCCACCCGCAGGGCTTGGTACAGCGCAGCGCGCACTCTGGCAATCTTTGTTTTCAAAGCAGATCGCACCGGGAAGTTTGCTGCCCATGGGCCGCTGGCAGCGCTTGACGAAGCTGAGCTGACGTGCATCGGGCAGGAGCACACAGAGTTCGCCAGCTGGGCAGTCGCTTGGGCTGCCATCGCCCGCGCAGGGCCGGCGGCTCCCGACATCGGGTAGACACGACGCCGTCGCGTCGTAGGTAGCACTTGGCTGCCCCGAACTACCACTCGTTAAAAACCAGGTCGAATCGGCATAGCAGCGGCGGCCGCCCACACAATCGCTGTCCTGACTGCACACCCCGTAGCAGACCGGCGGCTGAGCTGCCATCAGGCATAAACCGCTGCGGCACTCCGCGTTGCTGAAACACGCGACACCCGGTGCAGCCTTCGCTGGATAGGGCGCGGGTCCACAGCCGGGAGCGATGCGCGTGGTGTCATCCAGGGAGGGGTAGGCTTTGCAGATCGCCCCTGAACTACAGTCCGCATCCCGGTGGCACATGGGGGCGCGGGTCTGGCACGCCTTAATGGTTCCTGAGACCCCGCGCACGGCGGAGGCAAGCGGCCGGCATAGTTCCGGCGCGCCGGCTGGACCAGGGGGGCAGTCGGTATCGACACTGCAGCCGCCGATGCACAAGCCTCGTTCACCACACAGTCCGCTGGCGCAGTCGGCATCGACAGTGCAGCTCTGACC
>DAORCZ010000765.1:0-4462 GCA_035345735.1 Pseudomonadota bacterium
GAATTCGGGATCGTCTTCCAAGCACGGCGCCGAGTTGGCGTAGTAGCAGAGCTTCAGAAACCCCAATTCAAAAAACCCAACGATTTCAAGCGGTTCCGACGGAAAGCGCAGAGCGAACCAGCGACGTTGGGGAGCGTCCGAGGAGCACTTACACCGACCCACGGGATCACTTTGGGATCACGTTGGCGTGGTACGATCCCGCGGGGGTATCTCGTGGGTGAAGTCATTCGCAGGGGTAGCGGTTGGAGTTTGCGCTTCTACGAAAATGGGCGGCGCCGCGTCCTCGCCAGCAAGCAAGGAAGTCACGCGGATGCGAAGCGCATGCTGCTGGAAATTGAAGCGCGCATCGCACGCGGCGAGGCAGGCATAGCAGAGCGTCGCAAGGACTGGCCCACCATGGCTGCGTTGACCGCCCGGTTCCTTGCGGAGTACGCGCGGCCCAAGGTGAAGGACATCCACCAATATCGTCGCCACGCGGGCTCCGCTTTGCGCCGTGTGCTGCCCTATGTGGGGAAGCTCCGCGGCAATGCGATCACGCCGCGCGACGTGGCCCACGTGCGTGACAAGCTGGCGCAGACGCTGGCACCGGGAACGGTCAAAGTGACCTTGAACCTCCTCGCGTCGATGTTTTCCTGGGCGGTCAGGGAGGGGCTGGTTTCGAGCAATCCGTGCCGCGGGGTTGAGCGTCCGACGACACAGCCGTCGCTGGACTTCCTGAGTCGGCAAGAGAGCCGCCAACTTCTCGATGCCGCCGCAGCGGGCGCGGTGAATCCAGCGGGGCGCATGCTTCACGTGGCCATCGCGCTGGCGCTTCACATGGGACTGCGCAAGGGGGAGCTGCTGGGTCTGCGCTGGCAGGACATCGACGCGGAGACGGGCCGCTTGACGATCGCGCGCAGCTACCGCGGTGCTCCGAAGAGTGGCAAAGCGCGGCACCTTCGCCTGCCCACCGTGTTGGTGCCGCTGCTGCGCGCGTGGCGATCGCAGTGTCCAGCGAGCAGAAGCAATGCGGTCCTCCCCATTGGCCGCACGGGCGATGGGACCGCGTCGCGGGAAGCTATGCTTGGTCTGCCCGTGCTCATGGCATCGATCGGCCTGCGCCGACTCGCGCATCCCTGGCACACCTTGCGCCACACCTTCGCCAGCCACTACGTGATGGCGGGCGGCAACATCCTGGCGCTACAGAAAATTCTGGGACACGGCGACCTCAAGATGACGCTGCTCTACGCCCATCTGGCGCAGGACTTTCTAGACGGCGAGCTGGACCGCGTGAAGTTCTAGCCGCAACGCCCCGTTCAGGAACCCGGCATGAACCACCGGATCGCATCCCGAAGGCTTGCTTCTGCGCAGACGCGGGAAACCGCAGCGTTGCGACATAGGCCATGACCACGCCGCGATGCGCAGGATCTTGCACGGCTAACAGGACTGTCGCATCCATCTGATCAGTCCGGTTTCGGGCAGGGGGTGGGAGAGGAAGCGCTTGACGGAGACGTGAGCGGGCAGCGCAGGAAGTGCGGAGGGGGGAGCAGCCAGCGGCGGGCGACGCGGCCAATCAGGCGTCGCAGCGTGGGTAGCGAGCTGGCTGCGTCTGCCCTCGTAGCGGTCCAGTCCCAATTCCTGTTTGCACTCCCGATAGACCTGTTCGGTCCGGCAGCGTTCCCGCGCGAGGTAGAGCGGGTCGAAGTAGTCGGCGAGGCGCTGCTCAACGGGGGAACTGGCATCAGAGAGAGGCGGCATGTCGTCGGTAGATCACACCTCCCGCCCCGCCCAAGTTTTGCCGCTGAGCCCGTTTATCGAGCTGCGCTCAGGCAAACTCAATAGGTGGATGCGACAGTACTGCTAACGGCCTTAACCTTGTACTCATCGGTAAACTGCCTTCGCGCTCGTTTGGGCATCTTATCCTCCTACGTCGTGTGAGACTGAAATCCTGATTCCGTTTTCCGATTCCGTTCGGAATACACGCAAAACTTCGCTCGGCCACATCGGGCTTACAGGCCCCTCTGTCTATCTATTGCGTGGCGATGCGCGCACAACTGTGTGCACGGAGATGCGCGCATCGCCGCGCCGCCAGGTTGATTAACATTCCCGAATGCTATCGATTGCATCCTAGGGGGACTCTTCCAGTGTCCTCCTAGCAAAGGCAACAGAGCTTGGAGGCTCCTTTTTCGTGGCGTAGGGATTGCATCGGGTCGCAGTTCAAACCGAATTGAACGGAGCCACCATGCGCAAACAACTTTCATTCTTGTCGTTGCCACTCACCACAATCGCGGCTGTCTTGTTCGCGAGCGCATGCTCGGCGACCGCCACCGACCCGAATTCGCAGATGGAGAGCTGCTCGAACCCCAGCCAGGCCGATGGCACGCCGTGCGATGACGGCAACGCCTGTACGCAGGGTGATGTGTGCTCGGCGGGCGTCTGTGCCGGCGTCGGGGTGATCTGCACAGCCTCGGACTTGTGTCACGACGCTGGGACATGCGATCCGCAGACGGGGAGCTGTTCGAACCCCAACAAGGTCGATGGCACACAGTGCGATGACGGCAACGCCTGCACACAGGGGGACGTGTGCTCAGCGGGCGTCTGCAGCGGCCCCCCATTAAGCTGCGCGTCGTCGGCAGCTCCCGATGATTGCCATGTCGGCGCATGCCAAGCGGATGGCAGCTGCGGGCTGGCCAACGCTCCCGATGGGATGTCGTGCTGCGGCATAGTGCCCGCAGCTCACTGCAAAGGAGAGTTCCATGGCACGTGCCAGGCGGGCGCCTGCACCAACCTCAACGCGTGTGGCGATGGGGTCATCGAGTTCGCGCTCGGCGAGTCCTGCGACGATGGCAACCACTCCATTGGCGATGGCTGCGACGCGAACTGCCATGTCGAGCCGTTCGTGACCACGGTCCCGATCAAGGTCAGCGGGGACCTGTCCTGCAGCACCGCGATCGCGAACGTGGCACGCAAGATCGCAGTCGACAGCAGTGGGAATGTCTACGCCGTCATGAAGTGTGGCACCAGCGGGTTCGTGGCGGTCAGCACGGATCGCGGTCGTTCGTTCTCGGGGCCGCTCGCACTACCGGCCGATATCGGCACGTCCACCAGCGATGTTGCCCAGGTCGCCGTCGCAACTGGGCCGAGCGGCGTCGCCTACATCGCCATTATGCTCACCAATGGTCAGGTGTTCATTCATAGGACGAAGGACAGGGGCGCGACCTGGAGCCAGGGAGCCTCGATCGGCACGGCCACCTCTACCACTGCCGGGCTCTCCCTCGTGGCGTTCAACGACGACCTATACATCGGGTTCCGGAGCGCCACGGGAATCACGGTCGCGCGCAACCACCAACAGGGGGCTGGCACATTCGACGTCACGGACGTCGCGATGTCCGTCAGCTTCTTCGATCTCGTGTTCGACGTGCGGCTCGGGACACTTGTGGTGTCCTCCGACTCGCCGACCTTCCACGTCCGCGTGAGTAGCGATGCCGGAGTCACGTTTGGGTCCGAGGTCAACCCACCGGGCTCGGAATTCTTTTCCGACTGGACGATTGGCAACGGCACGATCTTCGTCGCCGGCACCAAGCTTGTCACGCCCGACAACTCGGTGAACCTGTACAAGATCCCCAGTAACGCGCCTGGGACCTCGACGTTCGTCGCCGGGCTGCCTTCCGTGTCGGCGTCGCAGACCCGGTCCATCGCGGCCGACGACGTTGGCAACGTCTTCGTCGCGTCGCAGCTCAACAGCGGCGGCGTCCAGCTCGATCGCCTCGCCGCCGATTCGACGACGTTTGACGCCCCACGGCTGATCGATCCGGCCGGCAGCTCGCCCATTCCCGCCCCGCTCCCCGGAGGCTCCGGCGCCGCTATCGCATACACGGTGGGCACCGCGGTGTGGGTGACTGTCCAGGCGTACTGATACAAGGGGCACTTCTGCATCGCATCGGTGCGCTGTGATCGCGCGAGATCCAGCAGTCGCCTCGCTTCTTCGGTGCTCAGACGATCCGCGCTGGAGGTCTTGCGCGGCAGCTTCAAACCGACGCAGAGCTCAGTCACGGTCATGGTGCTGGCTGCTGTGACGACACCGCGCGAGGCGTCGGCTTCGGCTTGCGCGCTTCGCTGTCGCTCGTCTCTGCCGTCGTCTTCTCAATGTTGAGCATCGTCGCTCCGCCCCGCCCCGCTTGCTTCGTCGATGACTGACGAGTGCGCTCGACGCGCTGAATCCCACAGCGTCTCGCTAGGCGTTCGCCCGGTCCAAGTCCGCTGGTGTCATCGCCTGCCCTGGGATCACAAGGGGATCTGCGGCTCAGCCAAGTGTGCTATTTCCCTCGGTACATGATGACGTGGCGTAGTAGCAGAGCTTCTGCGTCCAAGCGCCCGGCAGGCGAGTGTGCGTCGCTAGGTTCGACGCCAGATCGTTGATGCCGCCGTTGAGGTTCATGATCAGCGTGTCGTCGAAGGCGAAGGCGCCGGCCAGGGTCTTCTG
>DAORCZ010000766.1:0-1675 GCA_035345735.1 Pseudomonadota bacterium
CAGCAGAAGCCTCGGCAGCCCGGGCCGCGTTGGGGCCATCAGTGCCAGCGCAAGTTCGGCCGCGGCTTCGCATCCGTCCTAGGCCAGCCAGCCGTCGCGATGTCCAGCGCTCCCTCGCGCCTGGGCCCCACTTTGGTGCTGGCGGCCCTAGGTGCATGTCTCCTCTCGGGACTGGGTCAGCTCTACCGCATTGACCAGCACCGCTGCCCCGACTGGCCATCACTGCGCGCAAACTTGGCTGCGGCGGTGACATTTGGAGTGGCCGTTGCGCTGCTCAGCATCGCTTGGCTGCGCTGGCTGCGACAAAGCAAGTCTCCAGACGGACCAAGCACCCGAGCCGTCCTGGCCTGCGCAGCGATCCTCTATGTCCTCGCCGGGCTGGGGCCGCCGGCCCTCTCGGACGATCCGCTGTTCTATGCCGCGATAGGCCGTGCCCTAGCCGGTGGGCACAGTCCAGCGCAGCCGCTCTGCCAGTCCCTGCCTCCCGACGATGCGCTCCTGCAGCTCTTGGTTCCCCACTGGCGCTGCGGCAATAGCGCGTACCTTGCGGGCTTTCACGCAGTCGCTTCTATCATCGCTGCGGTCGCGAAAAACGATCTCGTTTGGCACCTGCGCGGCCATCAGATCGTCGCCGGGCTATCGATGCTTGGCGGAGCTGGGCTCACGGCGCTGGCCCTGCGTGGATCCTCGCTGCGGCCCGCCTATGGCGCCGTGCTGGTCGCCCTAAATCCCCTTTCCATCGTCGAAGCCGCCGGCAACGCACACAACGATGCGCTGCTGGCCCTGGCAACCGGCGGCCTTGTGCTGGCGTACAGCCGTCGCCACCTAGGAGGCACTCTGCTCAGCGCAGGGCTTGCGCTCAGCGTGAAGGCCTCTGCGGTACTCGTCGCGCTTTTTCTCCCGGCAGCCTCGGCACTGCGCTGGCTGCGACGGCGCGTGGGCCCGCCCTCTAGCCACCTGCACACGCTTGGGCTTGCCGTAGCAGCCCTCTTAGGTCTGATTCTCGCGGGAGCGCTGCTTCTCCACCTGCGGCCGGTTGCTCTGTTTGGCCCTAGCCACCTGCCTTGGGAGCACTGCACGCGCTCGCTGGAATGCCTGCCGCGATCGATCCTCCGTGCCATCTTGCAAAAGCCGGAGGTCGCCGGCTACGTCGCAGTCGGCTTCCGTCTGCTCTCCGCCGTCTGGCTGGCCTATGCCGCGTATCGGGCGGGCGAGTCCCCGTCGCAGCGTCTCGCGTGGATGGGAGCTGGCCTGCTCATTTACTACCTGTACCTACACCCCTGGTCGCAGTCGTGGTATCTGCTGTCCCTGCTGCCGCTTTCGCCTTGGCTACGCGGACGCTATTCACGAGCCCTGCGAAGCCTGTCGATCTCGGCAACGGCCTACTATGCCTTGGTGTTCATCGGAAACTGTCTGCAAGACGAGCTGGCGATCGCGGTCACCGATCTTATCGAAGGACTTATCGTCATGGTGCCGCCCACCATCAGCTTGCTGCGGACCGCCACACCACAACCGATGGCACCTGCCTCCCTCGGGGCTTCGGGTCCGACTCTGCTCGGAGCGACTGCCCCCTTCCCTCCACGCTGAGGATGCCTGTGTCCCACCCCGTGAGCGCTCCGCTTATCATTCGCTTTCAAGACGTCGGCAAGTCGTTCCGCCGCTTCGAGCATCAGCC
>DAORCZ010000766.1:1775-4453 GCA_035345735.1 Pseudomonadota bacterium
AGTCGCAGTGAGATCCGCGCCCGCATCGACGACATCCTGGCCTTCGCCGAGATCTCAGACTTCGTCGATATGCCCGTGCGCTACTACTCTTCCGGCATGCTGGCCCGCCTGGGTTTTTCCGTCGCGATCCACACCGATCCCGACCTGCTCCTCGTCGATGAGGTGTTGGCCGTCGGCGACTACGCCTTTCAGCAGAAGTGCATCGCCAAGATCCAGGAGATCCAGCGCACTGGCACGTCGATCTTGTTCGTGTCGCACGACGCCCAGATCGTGCGAAGCTTGTGCGATCGGGTGCTCTGGCTCTGTGAAGGTCAGCTTCGCTTGGATGGCTCGCCGACGACGGTGGTCGACGAATACGTCCGCTGGGCGGGACAAGCGGCCTAGCTGGAACCGCCGGTCATCGCCCCACCCCACGCGTCATTCCCATCCCCACGCTCAAGAGGAGATCCGATGGATTTCTCGTTGCCCCGCGAAACCCAGGCGCTGCTGGCTCGTTTTTCTGACTTCCTGCAGCGCGAGGTTTACCCCCTCGAGCTCGCCTTCTTGAATCAGCCCTTCTTCAGCATCGAGCCAGAGCTGGCCAAGGTCCGCGCCCGCGTGCAAGAGGCGGGTCTGTGGGCGCCACAGATCCCCAAGGCCTGGGGCGGTATGGGGCTCTCGCTGTGTGACTTTGCGCTGGTCAGCGAGGTGTTGGGTCAAAGTCCACTGGGGCACTACCTGTTTGGCTGCCAGGCCCCCGACGCAGGCAACATGGAAGTCCTGATTCGCCATGGCAGCGACGAGCAAAAAGAGCGTTTCCTGCGACCGTTAGCCCGCGGCGAGATGCGGAGCTGCTTCGCCATGACCGAGCCCGACACGCCCGGCAGCAACCCTACTCGGCTCGCGGCCCGCGCGGTGCGCGACGGGGATGACTACGTGATCGATGCGCACAAGTGGTTCACCTCGAGCGCCGATGGAGCCGCCTTCGCCGTCGTCATGGCCGTGACCGATCCGAAGGCACCGCCCCACGGTCGCGCCTCGATGTTCATCGTGCCCACCGATCACCCGGGCTATCGGCGGATTCGCAACATCCCGCTCTTTGGCCACGCCGGTGAGGGGTATCCCAGCCATTCTGAAGTGCGCTTCACCGCCTGCCGCGTACCCGCCACGAATCGCCTCGGTCCCGAGGGGGCCGGCTTCGCCATCGCGCAAGAACGCTTGGGCCCGGGACGAATCCATCACTGCATGCGCTGGATCGGCATCTGCGAGCGCTCATTCCAGCTGATGTGCCAGCGCGCCACCGAGCGCAAGATCGGCAACACCGACGACACCGAGACCCTGGCAAACAAACAGATCATCCAGGCATGGATCGCCGAAGCCCGCGCCGAAATCGAAGCCGCTCGGCTGTTGGTGATGCGGACCGCTTGGCGCATCGATCAGGCCGAACACCACGGCCGCGACGGCTTCTACGATGCCCAGATCGATGTCTCGCTGATCAAATTTCACGTCGCTGGCGTCATGCTGCGGGTTGTCGATCGCGCAGTCCAAGTGCACGGTGCCCTGGGTCTGACCAGCGACACCGTTCTTTCGCACTTCTACAGCCACGAACGCGGTGCCCGCATCTACGACGGCCCCGACGAGGTTCACAAGGTGGCCGCAGCTCGCCGCCTGCTGAAACCGCGCGCCAGCCACTAGAGGCAGTCCCGTCTGGAAAATCGGTTGACAGCCACGGGCGCTTGCGTACACTGCCGATCCACAGCAACACGTTCCCCGATTCGCTAGTCGTTACGCCGGTTTGACCGGCATCCCCAGTGACCTCAAACATTCGCCGCCTGCGCTCCCCGCGCAGCCCCATCCGAATGCTGAGTCGCTGGACCCGATACAGGAGCAAGAGAAGTCATGTACGCAGTCATCGAGGCCGGTGGAAAACAGTATCGCGTCGCAAAAGGCGAGAGCGTGCTCGTAGAGAAGATCGCGGCCGAAGCCGGTGCGAAGGTCACGTTCCCCGTACTGCTCGTCGGCAATGGCGAGCAGGTCAAGGTTGGCAAGCCGCGTGTGGCGGGCGCTGAAGTGTCGGGCGTCGTCAAGGGCCACGAGCTGGGCGACAAGCTCACCGTGTTCAAGTTCCGCCGCCGCAAGGGCTACCGCCGTCGCAATGGCCACCGTCAGCAGTACACCTCGGTGCTGATCGAAGACATCAAGGGCTAGTGCCCGTAGCTTTTTGAGTTCTGGAGACAAGCAATGGCTCATAAAAAAGGACAAGGCTCTAGCCGGAACGGTCGCGACTCCGCGCCGAAGATGCGGGGAGTCAAGCGGTTCGACGGCGAGCTAGTCAACGCCGGCAACATCCTGGTTCGTCAGTGTGGCACCGTGATCTTCCCGGGCCGCAATGTTGGACTCGGCCGGGACTACACGATCTTCGCGCTCATCGACGGCACCGTGAAGTTTTCGCGCTGCAAGGGCGATCGCCGCAAGGTCTCGATCGTTCCGGCGCCTGCCGCTCCCGCCTCGGCCGCCAGCTAGCTGGCAGTTTCTTCCTGTTCTCCCTTCATTCTTGACTGCAGCGACAGCGCCAGCTGATACAGCCGGCGTCGCGGCAGTCCTGTCGTTACCGCGAGTGCGGTCGAGATGTCCTTGGGACCTTGGCCGCGCTGCAGGCGATCGTGGATCGATGCCTCGATCGACGACAAGGTCTGTTC
>DAORCZ010000767.1:0-4448 GCA_035345735.1 Pseudomonadota bacterium
CGAAGAACCACATGTCGCGCCTTTCCGAGGAAGACGTCGAACGTGTTCGCCGCGCACTCGCCAAAGAACGGCAAGAAAATACCGTCCAAGAGCGGGTGAATGACACGGTGATCCGTCGCCGTTCCAAGGATGGCAGCATGCTGCGCCCGCAAGCGCAGAACGCTGCGCCGCCCCCGCCGCCTGCGGCCCCGGTCGTCCCTGTTACACCCACTGTGGTCGTACGGCCAGCAGCCCCGGCAGCCAACCCAGCGACGGCGACAACGGCCTCGCGCCCCGTCGTTGTGGCAACGCCCGCGACGCCTGTGCGGCGTATCACAGTGACTCCGGCAACCCCAGCGCAGGGCTCTGAAGCGGCACACCGGTCGGCACCAGATGCCCAGTCTGCTCCCGCCGTTGTCATTCGACGTCCTGCAGTCGCGACGCCGCCGAGTGCTGAGCCCGTCGCCACCAAGCCGGCGACGGAAAAGGTTAGCCGCCCCAACGCGACTGCCAGTCCGCTGCCTGCTGAGCCTGCGGCTCCCATCGCAGCGGCAGTTGCGGTGACGGCGACACCGCCTCCACGCTCCGAGCCACAGCCAGCGGTCAGCGAAACGGTCTCTGCGACCCCAGCAGCGAAGCCGACAACGCCTGAGGTAGCTCCTGCGGTGAGCAAGCCAGCCGTCAAAGCCGCCAAGGCAACCCCGCCGGCCGCTGAGATTCCTGTCGTTCCCGCGGACAGCCCGACGGTCCCCGAATCCAAACCAGCCGCCAAGGCGGATGGCGCTCTCAAGACCGAGAGCCCCCAGCCTGCTTCAGCATCGCCGCCGGCTGCCACAGCCCAGGCGGCGCCTGTGGCTCCGGCCAGCGAGCCCGTGGTAGCCGCACCGCAAGCGCCTGTTGCGATTCCCGAGCCCGAACCCGCGCCGGTAGCAAGCGTTCCAGCAGCAAAGCCGATCTCGCAGGCTGCTCCCTCCTCGGCCGAAGCGCGGGTCTTTGTGACAGCCCAGACTCGTCGTCAAAACGAGGGCCTAGGTCCGACGGGTCGAGTGATTGACCTCGCGGCCCTGCGCCCGCCAGCGCCACCGGTAGCGGCAAAGCCCAGCGCCGAGAGTCCGCGCACATGGCGCAGTGACGACGCTGTGGGTCGTGGCCCCCGCCAGGAGATCTCTGGCGAGCGGCTGCGCGCCCTCAGTCCAAAGTCGGCGCCGGCCCAGAAGCAGCAAAAGCAGAAGCCCCTGCCTGGCCGCAAGCCGAAGCAGACTCAGATCACGACGGCTGCCGAGCACAAGCGCGTTGTCAAAATGGGCGAAGCCATCGTCGTCGCCGAATTTGCGCGACAGATGGGCGCTAAGGCCACCGACGTTCTCAAGAAGATCTGGGAGCTTGGGGTCCGCAACGTCATGATCAACAGCCCCATCGACTTCGACACCGCGCAGCTTGTGGCGGCGGAGTTTGAGTGGCGTGTTGAGTCGACTGCCTTCCAAGAAGAGATGGTCGTCAACGAGACCGAGGATAAGCCCGAGGATCTGCGGCCACGTGCCCCAGTCGTGACCATCATGGGTCACGTCGATCACGGCAAAACCTCGCTCCTCGACGCCATCCGCAATGCCAACGTGGCCGCGGGTGAGGCAGGCGGCATTACGCAGCACATCGGTGCCTACAAGGTCTCGACCAAGAACGGCGACGTCGTGTTCCTCGACACGCCGGGCCACGAGGCATTCACCGAGATGCGGGCCCGCGGTGCCCAGGTCACCGATATCGTCGTGCTGGTCGTGGCCGCCGACGACGGTGTCATGCCCCAGACCCTGGAAGCCTTCAACCACGCCCGCGACGCCAAGGTGCCAATCATCGTCGCGGTGAACAAGATCGACAAGCCCGGCGCCCAGCCGGATCGCATCCGCCAGCAGCTCTCCGGCCACGGCCTGACGCCCGAAGAATGGGGCGGCGACACGATCTATTGCGACGTCTCAGCCCGCAACAAGACCGGCGTCGACAAGCTGCTCGAGATGCTGGCCCTGCAGTCGGAAATCCTGGAGCTCAAGGCCAATCCCAACAAGCCTGCCAAGGGCACGGTGGTTGAAGCTCGCATGGACGCCAAGCGCGGTCCTGTCTCGACGCTGCTCGTCGAGGAAGGCACTCTGCGCATCGGCGACAACGTGGTTGTCGGTGAAGAGCTCGGCAAGGTCCGCGCCATGATGGACGACAAGGGTCGCCAGATTCAGCAGGCGGGTCCGGCGACGCCGGTCGAAGTCCTGGGTCTGTCAGGCGTCCCCAGGGCCGGCGAGGTCATGAACTCCGTCAACGACGAGCGTTCAGCCAAGGAGCTGGTCGAGCACCGCCGCAATCGCCGCATCGAAAAGGAACGCGCCAAGGCCGGTCCGGTCTCGCTGGACAAGCTGATGGACGCGATGAAGGCTGGCCTCAAGGATCTCAAGGTCATCCTCAAAGCCGACGTGCAGGGCTCGGTGGAAGCTCTGGGCAGTGCGCTGTCGAAGCTGTCTACCGACAAGGTCAAGGTCACGGTCATCCAAGCGGCCGTCGGTGGCATCACCGAAACCGACGTCAATTTGGCCAAGGCCGGCAACGCCATCATCATCGGCTTCCACGTCCGGCCAGCCGGCAAGGCCGCTTCGCTCGCCGAGCAAGAGGGTGTCGATATCAAGCTGTACGACATCATCTACGACGCCATCGACGAGGTGAAGCAGGCGATGGCGGGCCTCCTGGCCCCCGTCAAGCGCGACAAGACCCTCGGCAAGGCCGAAGTCCGCGAGATCTTCAATATTCCGAAGATCGGCTCGGTCCTGGGCTGCTTCGTGACGGAAGGCTCGATCAAGCGCAGCGCGCAGGCCCGCGTCATCCGCGACTCGGTGCTCATCTACACCGGCAAGCTGGGCTCGCTGCGGCGCTTCAAGGACGACGTCCGCGAAGTCCTGCAAGGCTACGAGTGCGGCATGACGGTCGAGGGCTACCAAGACATCAAGGTCGGCGACATGATCGAGTGCTTCGAAGTCGAAGAGATCGCCGCCACCCTCGACTAGCTCCGACGAGACGCGCAAGCGATCCTCGCTGCCGCGCGTACCGAGTATGCCCGGAGGGTGCCTTGGGGGGACCGTTCGGAAGTGGCTACGAGAACAGCCGCTTGAACCAGCGCACGATGGCAAACAGCCAGGGAATGCGCTGCCAGAACGGTGAGCGCCCCAGATCCGGGGCTGAGTTGCTCTTGATGCGATATTCGATGCGTTCGAGCAGCCGGGGGGTTGGCGTACTGCCAGGCTTGTTTCCCGGCGGCGGCATCAGCATTGTGCGGGCGGCGTTCGAGGCAGGCTCGCTGGCAGCGGGCTCCTCGGCCGGCTTGATCGCCGGTAGCAGGGGGCGCGTCTTCTGATCATCCGGCGAACTGTCGGCGGCAGGCCTAGCCCGCCCGGGTGCTGCGGCCGGAGGACTGGCTAGCGGCGGCTCCGCCACCGGAGACATCACCAGCGTTGCTTTGTTGGACGAAGCCGGCTCGACTTTGGCCTCCGCGACTTGCATGGAGGCCGCGACCTCGCGCAGCGCCTGCTCGACGGCACGCATGCTGGGAAAGCGATTCGCCGGCTTTTTCTGCATCATCGAAAGGACGATCTTTTCCAGTCCCACCGGGATGCCCGCGGCGTTCTCTGGCCGACGCTGTCGCGGCGGCATGGGGGGCGATGACAGGTGCTTGTTCATCACCTCGAACGCCGTCTTGCCGGCAAAGGGCAGCTCACCCGTCAGCATCTCGTACAAGATGCAGCCCAGCGAGTACTGATCCGAGCGCCAGTCGAGCTTTTCACCCGTCGCCTGCTCTGGCGACATGTACTCGGGCGTACCCAACGTCATGCCGGTGCCGGTCAGCTTGTTGTCGATGGACTTGGCGATACCAAAGTCCATGATCTTGACGAAGTTGACCTGACCCGGCGGATCACTCTCGCTCTCCTCTCGCTCCTCCCCAGCCGCGGCCGCGTCGAGATCAAGCAAGAAGATGTTGTCAGGCTTGAGGTCGCGGTGGACGACGTTCTGCTTGTGCACGGCCTGCAGCCCGCTCGCCACTTGGGCGGCAATGAGGCACGCCAAGAGCGGCTTGATCCGTCCCTGATAGATCGCCTCACCGAGCGTCTCACCCCGCAAGAGCTCCATCACGAAGTAGGGCTGACCGGTCGGCAGGATGCCAAAGTCGCTGATCTCGACAACGTTGCGGTGGCGAATGCGCGAGGCCAAGCGGGCCTCTTGCTCAAATCGCTGGCGATCGACCACATCGCGCGTCGGCCGCATCACCTTCAGCGCGAATTCCTTGTTCAGATACGTGTGCTCAGCCCGGTAGACGATGCCCATGCCGCCGTCGCCGAGGCGACTTAAGACGCGATAGCGTCCATCGATCAGGGTATTGAGCAGCGGCTCGCCCTGCTCGTCGTCTATGGGAGGCTCGGTCGTCACGCGGCTGCCAGTATCCA
>DAORCZ010000768.1:0-4448 GCA_035345735.1 Pseudomonadota bacterium
CATGCTGCCCCCCGCAGAAGTCGCGCGACGCCCCATCTTCGCGTGTCCTGGCCGGCGTCTCAAGCCACACGCCGGTGGCCAGGGCTGCTCGCTAAACGGGTGTTTACATATTTGGCTGTGCACGTCCTCGACGCGAACGTGCTGCACGGCCGGGGGCCGCGTCGCTTGCTACGCTCGGCGGCCTTGGCAGAAGTCAGTTCACCGCGGGCTTGCGTTGGGCGGGCGGGACCGCGAGCAGATTTGGCAGCAATGATCCACCGCTCATCGAGCATTCCTGTTACCGTACATCCGGCTTACCGATCGGCTCCTTCACCCTCCGGCGTGCATACCGCTTGCCCCGAGCGTCCAGGCAACCGCAAGCCGGGCACCTTCTGCCACGGCATCGGATCACGAAGGAGCTTCCCCATGACCGGCTTTGCTACGCAGGACGGCCTCGACCCGCTGGCTCATCCCTCTGCACCTAGGTACGCAAGGAGTGCATCGCGCTGGGAGCCCCGGTGCACGGAAGAACGGCCCTCCCGCTTGAAGCCGCCTACAGTCACGGCCGCGATCGCGCGGCCAGTCCTCCATCCCCGAACAAGAAAGGTAGCAACCCCGATGATCGATTTACGAATCGCAGAAGTCGCAGCCCACGAGTGGACGTCCATCGGTGAGGTGAACTCGTGAGCCGGAACCACCCTTCAGCTGGTAAGCAGGCCAAAGAAGCGGAGCGGGCTCGCAAGCAGCAGGCCAAGGCAGCGCGCCGACTGGATAGGCGCGATCGCCGGCCAGGGCAGATCGAGATCGCATCGGCCGAGGACATCCACGGACCGCTGCCCTCGATCGGAGACGTCATGCTGGCACTAGAGACGCGGGGCACGACCCCGCGCGCAGCCACCATGATTCCGTGCCGGCTCTTTGTCGGCGGACTTAGCTGGAACATCGAGGCGCCCCAGCTACGCGCAGCGTTTTCGACATTTGGGCCGGTGGCCGATGCCGCCGTCATCACCGATCGCGGCACCGGCAAGTCGCGCGGCTTCGGCTTCGTCACGATGGCCAACCGCAAAGATGCGACCAAGGCCATTGACGGCCTGCACAACACCGAACTCGACGGCCACCGCATCGTCGTCAACGTCGCCAGCGAGCGCTAGGCCCACAGAAAGGATGACCCGCACATGCCCGTCCTGATCGGCAAGTTTTCACACCATGGCACGAACTACTACTTTGACTACTCGACGGAGAGCAAGGAGCCTTCGGCGGCCATGAACCTTGCAGAGTACCGTGAGTACTATCGCAAGACGCACGGCCGGCTGGCGTTTGACAAGCTCGCCGAGCGGCTGGAACGAGCCGATGCCAAGGGAACCAGCGGACGGATGCGACGCGACCTGGACGACATGCTCAAGGGCAATCGGGCCGGCGAAGGTCAGCGCGAGCTGAGCACGTCCGAGCTGATCGATCTCTTGCTGGTGCGTCGGGGAGCCGCCGTTCCGGCCACCTAGCTGACGGGGCGTGAAACACCTCTCACTCTCCCGCTGAGTCGCAGCTAGGCTTTAGGGATGCGTGGTCGGGTGCAGTTTTTGGCAGAGGAGGGGACGGGGCGGCGGCGGGATGAGCTGTCGAGTGTGGGGGGGCTCCTGCGGGGGCGGCGGTTCGTCGTCCTCTCGGGGGCGGGGTGTAGCACCGACTCGGGGATTCCTGATTATCGTGGGCCGACGGGGTCGTTACGACGGCGGGCGCCGGTGCAGTATCAGGAGTTTCTGCGCAGCGAGGCGGTGCGGCAGCGCTACTGGGCGCGCAGCCTGCTGGGGTTTGGGCAGGTGGGGGCTGCGCAGCCGAATGCGGTGCATCGGGCCGTGGCGGCGCTGGAGCGGGCGGGGCTGGTCACGGGTCTGATCACGCAGAATGTCGACGGGCTGCACAGCCAGGCGGGCAGTCAGCGGGTGGTCGAGCTACATGGCAGCCTGCACTGGGTGCGCTGCCTGACCTGTGGGCGGCGCGAGTCGCGGGCGGCGCTGCAGGCGCAGCTGCTGTCGCAGAATCCGCAGTATGCGCAGCACTCGGCGGCGGCGGCGCCGGATGGCGATGCCGACTTCGAGCCCGGCACGGCGGGGCTGCCGGCGTTTCAGGTTCCCGGCTGTTCGGGCTGCGGTGGGCTGCTCAAGCCGGATGTCGTCTTCTTTGGCGAAAATGTCCCGCGGCCGATCGTCGATGCGGCGTGGGGGTTCTTCGCCGAGGCGAGCGCGCTCCTGATCTTGGGCAGCTCGCTGGCGGTGTATTCCGGATTCCGTTTTGCACGCGGTGCCGCCGAGCGCAGCCTGCCGATCGTACTCATCAATCAGGGACCGACGCGGGCTGACGATCTGGCCGCTCTGCGCGTCGAAGCTCCGCTGGCGCCGAGCTTGACGACGCTGTGCCATCAGCTGGGCGTAGCCGTCGAAGCCGCATAAGAAGACAGCGCGGAATGGGCGGTGGCCTTGGCGCAGTTCCCCGGTCGGCGCGGCGCTTTTGGTCGAGGGCATGCGTCCGGCGCACCGGGACTGGCCGTCCCCACTCTATAATGGGGGAGTGCCGCCCTGGGTTCTGTGCCTGCTGGCTCTCCTGTTGGTGCTCGGGCCAGGCCGCTGCGAGGCCGCGGAGTCCGCGATGGCGGCCACGCCGGAAGTGCAGAGTCTGGTCAAGGCGAGCCGTGATCAGTTCACGAGCGGCCAGTATGAGGAGGCGCTGCGCAACCTGCTGCTGGCGTATGAGAAGCAGCCGTTTCCGCTGCTCCTATTCAACATTGCGCAGACGTATCGGAAGCTGGGGCGAAAGACCGAGGCGCTCGATTACTACCAGCGCTTTGCCGGGGCAGCGCCGGGCTCGCCGCTGTTGACCGAGGCGGAGGCCCATGCGGCGGCCCTGCGCGCCGAGCTTGCTGCCGAGCAAGCGAGTCAAAAGCGCGCCGATGCGGAAGAGTTCGCCCGCCAAGCCCAAAAACGGCTGGACGAAGCGGAGGCGCTGGCCGTGGCCAACCTCGCTGCCCGCAAGCAGGCCGAGGCTGAGCTTCTGGCCGAGCGGCGGGACGCCGAGCGGGCGCAGGAGCGGCGACCGTTTTACAAGCGTCCCTGGCTGTACCTGGCCCTGGGGGGCGTAGTGCTCACCGCAGCGGCGGTCGGAATTGGCCTGGGCTTGGCCCTGCGTCCCCCGCCCGAGCCAATGACCGATCTGGCCCCGCAGACCATTCGCTTTTAGACGGTTGGGAATCTCCCCAGAGGAGGACGAGCGATGCGAGAATCGATGCGGCAAGTCGGCCTCGTTTCGGCGCTGACGACGGCGCTGACGACGGCGCTGACGACGGCCTTGGCAACGCTGGCTGGCTGTGGGCGTCCTCCGACGCTGAGTATCACCGCCGAGACGTTGCCGCCGCAGGCGCGCTCGCTGGCCCTCAGCGTGACGCGCAGCGTGCCGGGGGTGGGTGAGCAAGCCACGGCGGAGCCCCTGACCACCTACGATCTGCCGCAGCCCACGCCGAGCCGACAGAGCCTGCTCTTGCGCCTACCCGCGGGCTTTTCCGGCACCTTGAACATTAGCCTGGCTGCCTTTTCGGGCGTCGCGGGGGCCGGCTGCTTGCAGCGGGTGGGGTTCGCCTCGCACGACTTCGCGCCGCGGCCCTACGACGACGATCTGGTGCTGCCGCTCGACACCGATCCCGGCGATCAGCACTGTGAGCTTGCGGCCGCCACACTGCCCCGACTGATTGCTGCCGACCCCGGGGTGGTGGGCACGGCGGGGGGCGAGCGCGTTCGCCTGCGCGGCTGGGGCTTCGTCCCGGGTTCCGAGGTGTACATCGAGGACAGCAAGCTGGCCGAGGTCCGGCTGGAGTCTGGCTCTGCGCTGAGCACGGTGACCAGCCCGCGCGACAAGCCGGGGGCGGTGCGTCTGCGCGTCGTCCTCCCTGGGGGCGCAGCGGCCGAGGACGGCACGCTCCTGCGCTATCGCTTCAGCACGCCGAGCTTTGCCGCTCAGCCCGTCGTCAGCTCGCCATATGTCCTGCACTCGATCGACTGCAGCGACATCAACGGCGACGGCCTCTTTGATCTGCTGCTTAGTCCGCTTTCCGGGAATCGTTTGACCTCGATCCTCGTGGCCACGCAAGAACCCACGACCTACTCGATTGGGGGTGTGGGGGCACCGGGTCCGGTGACGCCGGCCATCTTCGCCGATCTCGATCGCGACGGCCGACCCGACATCGTCACCGGCTACCTGCCGACCAAAGAGGTCTGGACCCGTCGCAACAGCGGCAGCGGCGCCATCTACGAGGGCTCGCTGATCTACGCGCTCGCCGACGAGCCCACCTTTGTTCATGCCGGCGACCTCAATGGCGATGGGTATCCCGACGTCGTCGGGCTCAGCGAGACGGGGCGCAGCTTGGGCGTGCTGCTCAACGACCGCACCGGCCGCTTGGGCGCCGCCAAGACGACGACTCTTGC
>DAORCZ010000769.1:0-4437 GCA_035345735.1 Pseudomonadota bacterium
AAGCGCGGCACGACGGGGCGGCGCAGCCCGCTCGGCCGGGCTCCCTTGACATCGGGGTTGCCGTTGACGCTGACGTCGCCGATAAACTGGAGGAGCTTGGTCGCCCGGTCAAAGCGCTCGGGGAAGATAAGGAGCTCCGGAGTGTCGGCGATGAACGTGGTCGTCGCCTCCCCGCGCATGAACTTGGGATGGCAGACGACGTTGCGCAGAAACGGAATGTTGGTGCGCACCCCGCGGATGCGCCACTCCGCCAGGGCACGGTCCATCTTCAGGCAGGCGTCCTCGAACGACAGGGCGGAGGCGCAGACCTTGACCAGCAGCGAGTCGTAGTACGGCGTGATCACCGCCCCGGAGAACGCGGTCCCCGCGTCGAGCCGGATGCCGAACCCGGCGGCAGAGCGGTAGTGGGCGATGCGGCCGTAGTCGGGCATGAAGTTGTTGGCCGGATCCTCGGTGGTGATGCGGCACTGGATGGCGAAGCCGCGCAGCGAGATGGCCGACTGCGCGGGGATGCCGATCTCGGGGCTGGCAAGGGGGTAGCCTTCGGCGATGCGGATCTGGCTCTTGACGATGTCGATCCCGGTCACGAGCTCGGTCACGGTGTGCTCGACCTGGATGCGCGGGTTCATCTCGATGAAGTAGTGACGACCCTCGCTATCGACCAAGAACTCGACGGTGCCGGCGTTGCAGTAGCCGACCGACTTGGCCAGGCGCACCGCCTCGTAGCACAGGCGCTCGCGCAGCGGCTGCGGCAGGCCGGGGGCCGGTGCAACCTCGACGACTTTCTGATGTCGCCTTTGCACCGAGCAGTCGCGCTCGTACAGGTGCACGGTGTGACCGTAGGCATCGGCCAGCACCTGGACTTCGATGTGCTTGGGGCGATCGATGTATTTTTCGATGAAGACATCGCCGCGACCAAAGGCGCTCTTGGCTTCGCGCTCGGCCTGGGCCAGCGACGCGACAAGCTCGGCCTCGCTGTGACAGACGCGCATGCCGCGCCCACCGCCCCCAAACGCGGCCTTGACGATGACCGGATAGCCGATGCCGGCGGCGCAGCTCCGCGCCGCTTCCAGGCTCGCCAGGGAACCGTCGCTGCCGGGCACGACAGGCAGACCCAGCGACACCGCCTGGGCGCGCGCCGCGGTCTTGTCGCCCATCAGATCCAGGACCTGCGGCGAGGGCCCGATGAACACGATGCCGGCTGCCGCGCAGGCCCGCGCGAAGTCGGCGTTTTCCGACAGAAAACCGTAGCCGGGATGGATGGCCTCGGCGCCGTGTCGGCGGGCAATGGCGACGATGTTTTCGATGTCGAGATAGGCGGCAATCGCCCCGACCTGGGCCCGCGGACCGCCGGCCTCGTTGAGCAGATAGGTCTCGTCGGCCTTGTAGCGATGCAGCGCCGCCTTGTCTTCTTTGCTGACGATGCCGAGGGTGCGAATCCCCAGCTCGCTACAGGCGCGAAAGACGCGGATGGCGATCTCGCTGCGATTGGCGACCAGGATGCGGTGGAATTTGCGGGGCGTGACGGGCGGATGGCTGGCGGAACCAGCGACGGAGGGAGTGGGTGTTGGCATCGGCGTTCTCATATGCGCAGGCGGCGGGCGGCGCCTTTTTCTAGGCGCTGGGCCTCGACCACGGCGCGGATGTGCTGGCCGCGGAAGATCTCGCCGGCGTCGTCGGCGGCGATGACCTCAAAGCGGTGGTGCTTGCCTTCTCGGCCGAGGTAGCGCGCCGTCATCCGCACCGTGCCACCGAGCGGCGTGGGGGCGATGTGCTCGACGCGAACGACGATGCCGGCGGTCAGCTCCCCGGGCTTGAGGATCGGCTCCATGGCTCGCGCCGCGGCCAGCTCCATCAGCGAGATCAGGCGCGCGGTGCCGAGGGTGCGCGGGAAGACATTGTGCTCTGGACCACCGCCCGTCCCGGTGGCGGCGACGCGGTCGGCGAGATCGGTGTCGCGGACCACATGACTGATCGTGACCTCGGGCCGGATGGTGGCACTGGGGGCAGGCGAAGAGGCAGACATGTTCGGCAAGGTACTTGAATCAGACGTCACATGCTAGCTTGCGGCAAATGTCGGTTTTCCCTCGTGTTCCCGTCCCCATTCCGGTGTCGTCCGCCTCGCGCTTTCGCGGTGGCCTGCTGTCGCTATCGCTGCTGGGTCTGCTCAGCGTGGGCAGTGCCTGCAAGCCCAAGCCGCCCTCGGCCGGTCCGCCGATCTTCGCCGACGAATTCGAGCACGCCGGGGCCGAGCTGGGCAGCGACTATCGCAACACTGCCCCGCCCGGGGTCTACACGCTTACCGACGGTGCGCTCGCGGTGCGCGGCGCCTTCAACCACCCGCTGTGGCTGGCTCGCGAGCTGCCGGAAAACGCGGTCATCGAGCTCGATGCCTGGTCCGACAGTCCCGACGGGGACATCAAGGTCGAGCTCTTCGGCGACGGGCAGAGCTATGCCAAGACCGTCTCGTACACCAGCACCGGCTACGTCGTGATTCATGGCGGCTGGAAGAACAGCCTATCGGCGCTGTGCCGCATGGACGAGCACGCCGATGATCGCCGCACGCGCAAAGATTTGAAGGTCGTACCGGGCAAGCGCTACCACTACGTCATCAGCCGCCGCGGCAGCCGACTTGAGTGGTTTATCGACGGAGAGCTGGCTCTCGACTTCGAAGATCCGGCGCCGCTCACTGGGCCCGGCCATCGCTACTTTGGCTTCAACAACTGGCAGACCCCGGTTCACTTTGACAACCTGCGCGTCCGCGCGCTGTAGGTCGGTATTTCTGCCGCCGGACGCAATACAATGAACGGCCATGGATCTTAGTAACCCGAGCCTGGCCATCATCTCGCCGGCCACCGCTCGCTTTCGCTTGCTGGTCGATGCCTTCCTTGCCCCGACGCAGCCGGCCCGCCTCGTCAGCTACAAAGACGGCGAGGCGCAGTTTTCCATCGAGCGTCCCGGCAAGCCGCCGGTCTTCATCGTGCTGATTGATGGCTCGCGCGAGGAAGATCGCTCGCTGCGCCTGCGCATCGGCCGCTTGGCGACGGAAAACGTCAACAACCAGCACATCGTGCTGTGCGCCAATCACACCTGGATGCCGGAAGCGCTGAAGAAAATCGGCGAAGAGTTCTGGCCCAAGATGCAGCTTTATCAGTTCAACTCGGAAGCCGAGATCGAGCTGAAAGCCAAGCAGCCGTTCGACGATCTGCTGACGGTGCTCAAGGCGCAAAAAGCGATCTCGGTGCCGGCCGATGGCGGTCCGCTGGGTCAGCTCTCGGAAGCCGCGTTCTCCGAGCGCTGCCAGAACGGCGAGGCGGAAAAGGGTCGCATCCGCGAGAAGCTGTCCGACGTCATGAAGGCGCGGCTGGTGCCGGTGTCGCTTATCGCCGCCGCCCTGCCCGTCATCTACTTCGGTCTGAAATACATCTGGCAGCGTCAGCCGGGGGGCGATGGCGCGACGGTGCTGGTGCAGCTTGGGGCGAGCCTGGCCCCCTTCGTCCGCGAGGGCGAGGTCTGGCGCCTGATCTCGGCAACCGTCCTGCACGCGCATCCGATCACGGTGCTGCTCAGCACGCTGTTCGTGTTGTCGCTGGGCACGACGCTAGAGAAGATGATCGGCTCGGCGCGGCTCTTGGTCCTGGCCTTTCTGGGCGCGCTCGGCGGATCGATCATCAGCACGTTTCTGCCGCGCAGTGGGCTGGCGCTGATCAGCATCAGCGGCACGGCCCCCGGCTTTGCGCTTTTGGGGGCGAGCGCGGTCATCGCCTTTACGCCGAACGATCTGCCGATCGATGAAGTGCAGCGCCTGCGCAAGCTGGGCTTTGGCGGCGTCTTCTTCGCGGTCATCACCACCTTTCTGCCTGGCGTCGAGCGGGCCGCGAACCTGGGGGCGCTGGTCGTCGGCCTGTCCCTCGCAGCCAGTGGTGCGATCCGCGCCGTCAACCTGCGCGATGTGGAAAAAGGCGTCGGCAATCAGATCAGCGATCTTCTGTATCGCGTCTTCGCCGGGCTCTGCGGCCTGCTGCTCGCCATTGGCCTGGCGATGGCCTTCCTGCGCGGTCAGCCGTGGCAGCCCGATACGTCGTGGAAGGGGCGTCTAGCGGCGGCCTTGGGGCAGGTCCCGCCGGATGCGGCAGCCGGGGACAAGCCGATCATCGACAACAGCAAAGCGACGACCAGGGTCGGCGAAAAGCGCGTCGCCGCCGACGGCAGCATGACCCTGATTCGCCGCCCGCTAGGCGAGACCGGCTACTCGATCGAAGTTCCCGAGGCCCTGGGCGAAGCGACCGAAAAGGGCGAGGCCGGCCGCGCCACCTATTACGAGTTCGGCAGTCTCAGCGACAAGCAGCAGATCCTGGCCGTCGTCATCTACCCGCAGAAAAAGCCGCTCAAGAAAAAGGCGCTGCGCATCGCCTTCGATCAGACCGTCGCGCAGGT
>DAORCZ010000770.1:0-4433 GCA_035345735.1 Pseudomonadota bacterium
CGCTATGCCACCGGCATCCCCGTCTTATTGGAGCGACTTATTGGATGGGAACTAGTTAGTTCAAGGGTTCGCGCCGCCACGGCTGCGCGAACCTCAACCAAGCCCAGATTTCGTGTATGGTCCGCCGATGGTTCGCAGCAGATCACCGCACCCCACACCACCGAGCTCATCAAGGAAAGAGCGAACTTCTGGCAGGTCTGCCGAGGCTGGCTTGCGCGTGCAGGCGAAGCCCGAGCGGCTGGCGGCGCTGCTCAGCGCCAATCAACACTTGCTCAGCAAGATCAAAGCGAAGCGCCAGAATCTCGCGAGGCTTGTCGAGAAACTGCGGACCACAGCAACCACAGTGTTCGGACGGCTGGAGCCCGTGTACCAGGAGATGGAGCAGCTGGATCAGCAAGGCCACACGCTGTTCGCCGAGCTGCTTTCGCGCAAGCGGCAACCGCGGAGCGTCGTTCGGGACATCAAGGACATCTACGCGGAGCTGCAGCGCATGGGCCTGCTGTCCTTTCGGAGTCCCGCGCGGGCGAACGGGAAGCCTGATGCGGAGAGTGGCGGACCGATTCCTGACTTTGGTTGGGATGACCCTCCTCCGCGCCCACCGCACGGCGAAGGGGGTGTCTCGGCCCGTCGACCGGGTGAGGGAGCGGTCGGTCAGTCGGTGCGCGGTCTGTTCCGCAAGCTGGCGGAGGCCCTGCATCCGGACAAAGTCCAGGTCGAGGAAGAAAAGGAGCGTCGAACCGAGGCGATGAAGGAGATCACGCGCGCCTACCAAGACGGCGATCTGGCGCGCCTGCTGGAGCTGGAGCGAACGTGGATGGTCGGTGTGCACCTGTCTCCCCCGATTGAGGAGGTCGATGAGATCGAGCGACGTTGCGCAGCGCAGGAACGAACCAATGAAGCGCTACGGTCGCAGCTTGACCAACTGACGTGGGAACTCAAAGATCTGCGCCGGTCGCCTCAAGCGGAGCTGTTTTCCCAGGCCGAGAGAGCCGCGAAGGGAAGTGGAATGACTCCTGTGGAGTGGATGGTGCAGGACGCAAGCGCCCAGCTCGAGCACCTGCGAAAGCTCATCGACTTCGTCACGTCCTTTCGCGATGGCCAGATCGATCTCGACGAATTCCTTGCTGGCCCCTCGTTCCTGAATGATCCAGAGGACTCCGAAGAGGATCTGATGAATCTGCTGATCGATCTGGCCCAGTCCATCCCTCGCAGCAAAAAACGAAAACGCGCTGCCGCCACTCCCAGCGACTGTCCCTTTTAGGATGGCTGCGGTGATCCGACGCTCACGAGCGGTGCGCGTATCCACCGGGGTCGTGCCAGTAGCTCAGCCCCCCAAGAGAGTTACCCAGGACACCCTGCTCAATGGGTCGGTAGATGATGTCCCAAAGTCCAACCTGGGAGTTGCCAATCCAGTGCTCGGCAGCCCGCAGATAGCGCAGCATCGGCGTCATCGTGACTACTAGCGCCGCGCCACTGTAGCCCTGACTGTCGACGATTCGCTCAGCAGTGCAGACGCAGCAGTCTCATCCGTACCAGGGTCTTTTCGATCACGCAGCGCTTTGGACACGAGGAAATGCTTGACCCGCCAGGGCCGGCTGTGTGAGACATCGGGTCACGGCGGCACCGACGCCGAACCCTGATGGAGCTTCCCCCGCAGGCTCCCTCGTCCGGGGCAAAGGGGAGTCGACTCCTCCGGCTGGTTGGTCATGCATCTTTCGTGGCGTGCTGCCACGGGCGGGGGACGAAGTGGCACGCTCTGAAAGGACGCAGTGTATGACCGCTCATCATGACCTCAAGCTCCTCATCCGGCAGCGACAGAACAAAACGGGGGAGTCCTATTCGACGGCACGCTCTCATGTGATGCGCGCACGCGCGGAGCTGCTTCGGATCGAGGACGCGGCATCGGTGGCATCGCCAACTGTTGTTGAGGCGGCGGTGCTGAAAGTGAATGGGACCTCTGCACGGGTTCGCATCTTGGGCAACGAGGCACCCGGCGCCGTAACTTTCCGTACCGCCGATGTTGGGAAGCTCGTACCGGGATACATTGCCACGCTGTTTGTCGAGAAGCGGTGGACCTATTCAGGGGATGCGTATGCCAGCGGTCGCGTCGAGGCGACCATCCTCGATGTGACTCGGCTTGGGTTGGAGCCGCTGGCGCTGGACGCGCAAGGACTATACGACGTGGCGGCGGTACACGAAGCCCCGGAGGATGGCGACCCATATGTCCCAATTTGGCAGCGACTTACCGCAGAGCCTCGTCCGTGCTTCGAGATGCACGAGATTGCGTGGGGTGGGCAAGCTCCGGGTAGCGATGATGACAACAACGTAATCAGTGACGCTTCGGAGCTGGCGGAGGCGGGTGACCTTGCGGGAGCACGAGACATCCTGATGGATGTCCTCTGTGACGACCTTCGCTGCATTGATGCCCACGCACATCTGGGTAACCATGCGTTCGACCGCGCACCGGAGACCGCCCTGCTGCACTACGAGGTCGGAATACGAATCGCTGAGCTATCGCTGCCCCCGGGATTTGATGGACTGCTCTTGTGGGGGATGCTGTACAATCGGCCCTTCCTCCGTTGCCTACACGGCTACGGACTTTGTCTGTGGCGGCTGGGGCGACTTGCAGAGGCACAAAGAGTATTCGAGCGGATGCTGTCGCTAAACCCGCCAGACAACCAAGAGCCAGGGAATGCCTCTTCGCGGTAGAGCGCCACGAAGCGTGGACACCGGACGACGAACCCCGTCCTCCCAAGCGCCGCGCACGACGACGTGCCGCCCATGGAGACAGCCGGCAGAGTCTCCCTTAGTATCTGCGCCCCTCCAATGCTCACCTGCCGATTCAGTGCAAGGGGAACCCCGGCGCCGCCCCCGTGTCTTGCACAAGAGCCCGCTCAATCCGCTTCGACTGTGCGATCCATAGCCCTGTAGCGAGCAGCGCAAAGACCGCCGGTGTCACAAAGGAAGCGGCGGGTGGCAGCTCGCGCGTCCAGGCTGCCAGGTGCCCGCCGATCCATGACATGACCGCAGTGAGCAGAGACCACAGTCCAAACAGCGCTCCATGTCGTCGCGCCGGGACAAGCTGCGCCAGCACCGACAGCATCAGCGGCAGCAAAAGTAGGCTTGGCAGCGCTCCGGCCAAGCGGGCACCGAGCAGCCAGTCTCCCAGCGGGAGTCCTTCCGGCATGCTCACCACGCCACGCAGGAGGATCGCACACGGCAGGAGTTGAAGGATGAGACCGATGCCAATCTTGGCGGTGGAGGACGGATCGAGGCCGCGCTTGCGTAGCGCCAGAAAGCCCAGCACCACGAGGGGTACCAGTACGAGCTGGATCAGCGGCTCGCCTCCGGTTAAGAGCGCCGAACTCAGCCCCTGCGGAACAAGTCCCCCCAGCGTCAGGTCGGCGTGGTTGCGTAAGCTCATGATGGTCATGTTGAGCTGCGCCACCGCACAGTGCCCCAGCATCCAGGTCAAGCACAGCACTGCCACCGGCCACACCGCTACCTTCTGCAGTGGCGGTCCGGGCTGCGGGCTTTGTGCCGACATCAGGCTGGGCTGTCCAGCCGGCGGCTTGAGCGCAACCAGGGACAGCAGCGCGGCCAAAGCAGTGCAGAGCGAACAAAACAGAAACAATCCCTGAAACATGCGCTCGATGGGAAGAAGCAGCCCGAGCATCGGGCCACCAAGTCCGCCCAGAAAGCCACCCAGGTTGATGGAGACAAAGAACGCAATGAAGGCCGATTCTCGACGCAGTCCGCTCTGGCCGCAGCCCTGCGCCAGCACGGCATACAGGGACGGCTTCAGGAGACCGGAGCCCGCGCTCAGCAAGCACATCGCCGCCAAGATCTGGCTCGGCATCGCGGTGAGCAGACCATAGGAACTCATCAGCAGGAAGAGGCCCACCCGCGCTGCTCGCCGAGCCGTTAGCCAGCGGTCAGCCACCCAGCCTCCAAGGATCGGACCCGCGTACACGGCCATCATCAGAGACCCATAGGTCTGGACTGCCTCGGTGGTGCTCACCTGGCCGCTCTGCGAAAGGAAGCTCACAAAGTGGGTCAGGAACACAAAGTAGGCCAAGCGCTCGAGCAGCTCGATGCTGCATACCATCGCGAGGGTAGATGTCTTCATTTCCTTCCTACCGATCTTGTGCTCGCAGCCTATCACCGACCGCAGCTTGCGTTCGTACCTGCTGTCCGAGGTTCGCATTGCAAGGGACAGTCCCACCAGGGCAGCGGTCCACGTCACCGCAGGATTCGCCGGATCGGAAGAAGTCCAAGCATCGGTAACACCGCCATCCCAAGGAAATACCATCCGTGCGGAACTCCGTCCCACAGTCCGCCGAGCTGCCCCGCAAGCCAGAATCCCGCTGCGGTCGCGACATACCAGGCACCGAGCCATCGTCCACCGCGCTTCGGTGGCGCGAGCCGCAGCA
>DAORCZ010000771.1:0-4433 GCA_035345735.1 Pseudomonadota bacterium
GGTGACCGGCGCAACCCTCGCAGCAGCGAGTGCGGGGGGCGAGGCGGCGGTCGATGCGCTGGTGCGCTCGGCCCGCGTCTTTGCCCGCGTTGAGCCGACGCAGAAGCTACAGATCGTACAGTCGCTGGGTCGCCTGGGTCACTTCGTCGCGGTGACCGGGGATGGGGCCAACGATGCCCCCGCGCTGCGCGCCGCACACATCGGCGTGGCGATGGGCCAGCGCGGCACCGATGTCGCCAAAGAGACCGCCTCGCTGGTGATCACGGACGACAACTTCGCGTCGATCGTGGCGGGCATCGAAGAAGGACGCATCTCGTACGCCAACGTTCGCAAGGTGATCTATCTGTCAGTGGCTTCGGGCGCGGCCGAGGTGCTGCTGTTTGTCCTGACGACGGCGGCGGGTCTGCCGGCCCCGCTGTGGCCGGTACAGCTCTTGTGGCTGAACCTGGTGACCAACGGCATTCAAGACGTCTCGCTGGCCTTCGAGCCGGCGGAAGGGCACGAGCTGAAGCGACCGCCGCGCTCGCCGCGCGAACCGATCTTTGACCGCCTGATGATCGAGCGGGTCAGCGTCACCGCAAGCTTTATGTCGCTGGTCTGTTTTGCGCTGTACGCCTTGATGCTGCGACGAGGCTATTCGCTCTCGGCGGCACAGAACGCGGCGCTGCTGCTTCTGGTCTTGTTCGAAAACATCCAAGCTGGCGACAGTCGCTCCGAGACGGGCTCGCTGCTGCGCCTAAGTCCGCTGCGCAATCCGCTGCTGCTCATCGGGACGGCGACTGCGCTGCTCCTGCACACCTGTGCGATGTATCTGCCTGGGCTGCGCCAGATCTTGCACCTGCAGCCGGTGCCGCTCTCGCAGTGGCTGATGCTCTTGGGCTTGGCGCTGGCCTTGTTCGCGACGACTGAGCTGCACAAGGCCTGGCTGCGCGCTCGCCGACGTCGCGCGTCGTCGCGGCGCGAGTCAACTACTCCTCCGGCACGTAGCGGCGCATGATGGCGTCGGCGGTGCCGGTTTCTTTGATGCGGGCGATGGCTTGGTTGATGCGCAGCGCGGTGGCCTCGGGAAGTTGCGGCGACAGGATCAGGCCCTGCGACTGGCGGTGGATGTTGCGGATCGCGACCTGCAGCGGCGCGCGCGGGTTGAGCTTGGTGCGGTAGTAAGCGACCTGCGCGTTGTCGGCGATGACCGCATCGACCTGACCGGCCAAAAGCGAGTCCATCGCCTTCGCCAAGCTATCGAGCGGCTGAAGCTGAATGCGCCGAGCCTGCTCGCCGGGGCCAAGCTGCGCGTTCCAGCCTTCGATCCAGTGCTCGCTGACGCTGCCCTGCCCGACCGAGACGGTCTTGCCCGCCAGATCCTGCACGCCGTTGACGCGGCTGGCCACCTCTTCGGTCGAGCGTTTGATGACGTTCACCGACACCAAGCTGACAAGCACCGAGGCCGCCACGATGCGCACGAAGTACACGAAGCTGATCAGGCTGTTGCCGCGCACCGTCGAGGCGATGGTGTTGGTGCCGGGGCCGGTGAGCAGGATCTGATAGAGCTTGGCGAAGGTGCGCGGGCGGCCCGTGGTGTTCGTGCTCTCTTGCCGCCCGTAGCCTTCGATGCGCCACAGGATGAGGGTGACGAAAAGGACGAACGACAGGATGACGGCAAGAAGCCCGAGAATCCCCGGCGAGCCGATGGTGCGCAGGATGGTCAGCCAGGTCTGGGTCTGCTCGCGGCGCAGCACCACCGAGATGCCGTCTTCTTCGATGGGGACGCTGAAGCGGTACTTGGCCAGGCGCTCGGGCGTCATGTTGATGCAGCCGACCGCGACATCGACCTGACCGCTCTGGCCGGCTTCTAGAAGCTGGCGAAAGGTCGGGATGTGCACGATCTCAAACGGCAGGTTGGCCGTCGCTGCGACCTCTTGCCAGGACTCGTAGAACGAGCCCTGCCAGTGTCCTTCGGGGAAGAACGTGCAGGGCGTCGACTTGGCGGACAGGCCAACGCGCAGCGGACGCGCCGGAACCGACGGGGCGACGGACGGACTGGGGACAGCGGCCGGGCTGGGGGCCACGGACGGATTGGCGGCGACGGCGGCCGGGCTGGGGACAGCAGCGGGGGCAGGACCTGGCGGGACCGGCGCGGGCTGCGCGTGGGCGGCGGCGCTCCCCAGAAGAAGGCTGACGGCAAGCAGAGCCAGCAGGCGACGGATGCTCTGTTGAAGCGGCCAGGCGGCCCAACGCAGCGACTTCGACTCGACGACAGGACGCTTCGCAATACGGCGGTACACGGGTTCTCCTCGCAAGCTCGCAGAACACTGTATCTGACCCGCCCGGCTGACGAACAGCGCTGTCCGTATCGGCGCGGCCGCCGGCGTGCCAAGATGCTCCTATGGGCGAAACCACCACCACACCGCACAGCCGCAGTGACGCTTCCGAAGTCTCGTCCGACGAGGACAGCCTCGCCGGCCTGCCGTTCCACAAGACGGCGTGCATCCTGTGCAGCATCAACTGCGGCATCCAGGCCATCGCCAAAGACGGACACCTGCACAAGATCCGCGGCGATCGCGAGCACCCGCTGTCCCAGGGCTACACCTGCGAAAAAGCCCATCGCCTGGACTACTACCAGAACGGTCGCGACCGCCTGACCTCGCCGCTGCGTCGCCGGCCCGACGGCAGTTTCGAGCCGATCGACTGGGACACGGCCATCACCGAGGTGGCGGCTCGCCTACGTACGATCCGCGATACGCACGGCGGCAGTACGATCTTCTACTATGGCGGCGGCAGCCAAGGAAACCACCTGCCCGGCGCCTATGCCCGGGCGACCCGCGGCGCGCTGGGATCGATCTACGCCAGCAACGCCCTGGCGCAGGAAAAGACCGGCGAGTTCTGGGTCGACGGCCGGCTGTACGGCGCACCGAAGTGCCACACCACGCCCGACTTCGAGCACGCCGAGGTCGCGATCTTCGTCGGCAAGAACCCCTGGCAGTCGCACGGCTCGCCGCGCACGCGGGTGGTGCTGAAGGCGATTGCCGCTGATCCGACGCGCACGCTGATCGTCATCGATCCGCGACGGACCGAGACCGCTGAGCTAGCCGATATCCACATTCGCGTGCGACCGGGACGCGATGCCTTCGTGCTGGCCGCGCTGGCCGCCATCTTGGTGCAGGACGGCCATGTGCAGCGCGACTTCATTGCCGAGCACACCGACGGTTACGACACCGTGCAGGCCGCGCTATCGGGCATCGATGTCGCCGCCTATGCCGCCCATGCTGGCGTGCCGGTCGAGCAGCTTCGCTATGTTGCCGAGCGCATCGCCAAGGCCCGCGGCGGCGTCGCCATTCAAGAAGATCTCGGCGTGCAGCAGGCGCCACACAGCACGCTGAGCTCGTACCTGGAGAAGCTGGTGTACCTGCTCGTCGGCAGCTTCGCGCGACGCGGCGGCATGAACCTGCACAGCCAGTTCGCGCCGCTCATCGGCAAGGATCGCGATTCCAAGACGCCGGTCAGCGGCCATCGCCTGCTGCAGGGCATGGTGCCGTGCAACGTCATCCCCGACGAGATCCTGACCGATCATCCGGCTCGTCTGCGCGCCATGATCGTCGAGAGCGCCAACCCCGCGCACTCGCTGGCTGACAGCCCGCGCATGCGGCAGGCGCTGTCGGCGCTCGATACGTTGGTGGTCATCGACGTCGCGATGTCCGAGACGGCGCGGCTGGCGCACTACGTTCTGCCGGCGCCCTCGCAGTTTGAAAAGTGGGAGACGACGTTCTTCAACCTGGAGTTTCCGCGCAACGCGATTCAGCTACGCGCGCCGCTGTTTCCCGCTGCCGCCGGCACCCTGCCCGAGCCCGAGATCCACCGCCGCCTGGTCCGCGCGCTGGGGGCGTACAGCGACGAGGACATCGCTGATCTCAAGGCCGCGGCGGCGGCGATTCCGACGACCGGACGGCTGCCGTTTGCGGCCGCCTTCTTTGCCTGGCAGGCCAGCCATCCGCGGCTTGTGGGGCTGGCTCCGGTGGTGCTGTACGAGACGCTGGGGGCGCAGCTTCCCGACGGGGCGGGGGCGGCGGCAGTGCTGTGGGCGGCGGCGCATCTGTGCGCCATGAGCTATCCGAACTCCGTGAAGCGAGCCGGCTTTATCGGCGAGGGGCCGCTGCTGGGTGAGGCGCTGTTTGAAGGCATCCTGCACAGCCGCTCCGGCGTGGTGTTCACCGTCGATGAACCCGACGAGACCTGGCGGCGCATCGAGCATCGCGACGGCCGCATCCACCTGGCCATCCCCGAGCTTCTAAGCGAGCTTGCCGGCCTGCCCGCTGAGCTGGCCGGGGCGAGCGCGCTCAACGACGAGTTTCCGTTTGTGCTGTCGGCGGGCGAGCGCCGTACATCGACCGCCAACACCAACCTGCGCGATCCCGCCTGGCGCAAAAAAGATCGCGCGG
>DAORCZ010000772.1:0-4430 GCA_035345735.1 Pseudomonadota bacterium
AGCCACCGAGATCATGTGAATGCCGCGCGCGACAAGCTCCGCGACGATTTCGCTGGTGAGCAGGTCTCCAGTGGTCTGGACGATCAGGCGCACCCCTTGGCCGCGATAGCGCGCCGACAGCCGCTCAACAGCGGGGTAGGTGATGACGTCGCGGATCGCCGGGTGCAGCGCTTCGCCCCCCGCCAGGATGATGCGCGAGGGCCGCCGGCGCAGGCTTCCGTCGGGGATTTGGGTGGTTCGATCGAGATAGCCCAGCTGCTCGGGCAGGTGGTCGATGATGCGCGGGAAGGCAGCCCGGGCCTGCTCGATCTGTTCGTTCAACGCCGCGCCGTGGTAGGGGCGAAAGCGATCCTCGTAACAGTGCTCACAGCGACGATGGCAGACGTAGGACAGGACGTAGTAGAGCGACTCCATACCAGTGTCCCGCGCCCTTATGCCGAAGGGGGGGGCGTGACCGCGGAGCCTCTGCCCCCGTTCCGGGCCGTGTAGCGCAAGAGCAGACCAAGCAGCGGGGTCAACATCGTCAGCAGCGACAAGCTGAAGAGCAAAAATGTGACGTCGACACCGAGCGAGCTGGAGTTCGGGTTATAGCCCCACTTGACGGCGAGGATGCGGCCACCGCGTCGCCGGCCAAACAGCGTGCTTGCGGCGCGGCGTGGGGCGGCGATGGCGTGCATGGGAGGGGACGGTGGGCGGACGAGGACCGGCTGGATTACTTGCCGGCGCGGATGTCTTTGACGTGCTGCACGACGGCGTCGAAGGCCTCGGCAGGCACGACGCGACCGCGGATGACGCCACGAACGCTATCGACCGCGCCCTGCCAGGCGGCGGGATCCGAGATCTTGACGCGCTTGAGCACGGCCTTGCTGGGGTCGGGCGGCGACAGCGGCGAGCCATCGGCCTTCAAGCCGGACATGATGTTGAGCGCCTCACGGTCCAGCTTGCGGGCTTCCTGCGTGCTCTTCTTGCCAAGGTCCTCGAAGATGGCCTTGATCTTGGGACGGAGATCCGGGGGGATCTGCTCCCAGGTCTTGGCATTGATGATCGTCGCGCCGGTCAGCGTCGAGTAGGGGTAGTCGACCATATTCGGCGCCTTGGTGAAGGCCTGGATGCCGAGCATGAGCGCCGGCGTGTACAGAACGGTGTCGATCATGCCGGTGGTGAGCGATGGCAGGATGTCGTTGGAACTCAGCACCACGATATTTTTGAAGCCGCCGGCGAGCCAGGCATCCTTGCTGGCCAAGTCGCCGTCCCAGCAGAACAGCTTGGCCTGCCGGGCCTCGGTGATGTTGGACAGGGGCTTCGCCGAGAAGAAATAGGTGAAGCCAATGTCGCTCCACGACAGGACGACAAAGCCCTTCTTGGCCAGGTACTGATCGAGAGTCGGCGAGTACTTCTCGAGGAGCTTGTCGCGTTCCTCGGCGTTTTTGACGAGGAGGGGGATGTCGAGGGCTTGCGGCTCGGGCGTGATGTCGTGGAGCCCGACGGTGCTGATGCCAGCGGCTTGGAGCTGCCCGATGCGCATCTTCCTAACCATGTCGCCTTCATCGCCCATGGTGCCCGCCGCGAAGATGCGGAAGTTCACCTTGCCGCCCGAGAGCTCCTTGATCTTCTGCGAGGCTTCGAGGAGCAGCTTGTGCCAGGGCGAGCCCGACGGGGCCTTGGTGCCCAGCTTGACGACGACTTCACCGCCGCTCTGCGCCCAGGCCGAACGACCAGCCGCAGCGACGGAGAGCGAGGCAGCACCATATGATAAGAACGACCTTCTATTCATCGGATTTTCCTTCTGCGGACGCAGCGACCCGGTGACGGGTTCTCTGCATTAGAGCAAATCTTGCGACCGCATGGCTACGACGGTTGGCGTGGGCGTTTCATTTTCTAGCGGGCGGCGGGCGCCCCCCACGCAGAGCAGGATGGGAGCTAGCAGAGCGGCGAATCAGCTATTCCGCAAAGAGATCGCTGAGTTTGCTCAGCAGCCAGCGGGCGCGTTCACGGGCGATGATGTTGGCAAGGCGGACCCGCTTCCACTCCGGGCTGTCCTGGTAAACATCCGTATCTACGAGCTTTTGCATCAAGGCGACAAACTCCGCCTTCTTCTGCTGCTGTACGAGCACTCCCTCGGCGTACGACACGATCGAGCCCAGCTTGCGGCCGTGGCTCAGCTCCTGCGCCTTGTCGAGATGCTGCTTCGACTTGGCCGGTCCGCCACCTTGCTGCTCGCTGCGTGAGGCATCGAACGAGACGTAGAACTCGTGGATCGCTCCCTCATCGTAGTCGGGCTGCAAGGCGAAGGCGCGACCGATGATCTGCTCGATCACCCCGAGGTCGGCGATGAGCTCGGGCTTGTCTTTGCCCGTGCTGACCGCTAAGGCCCAGCTGGCGGCGCACCAATAAAGGTAGGGCACGTCGTCTGCGGTCATGCTGCCGAGCGTACTTGCCCACGCTGCCCGATCGGCGCCACGCAGGCTGGCCTGGGCCCCGGGGTGAGCGATCTCGAGGCCCGCCAAGGCATAGTCGCGGCCACGCAGATATAGCCTTCGCGCCCGCACGTACAGCGTCTGGGCCTGGTTGATGTTCTTGTCAGCGACTCGATCGGCCTCTTCATTGACGAAGGCGTAGCCGTACTGCGCAAAGCCAGAGGCCAGCGCTAGACGGATCGCGCGGTGATCGGGTAGCGCCTCGGCCAGCTGCTCCATCGTCTTTAGGCCGAAGGGCGCCGCATCGCGGACCAGCTCAGGGTCGTCGTCGCTGGAGAGCCCGCCCCCAGGACCCGAGAGCGCGTCCGCCGTGGCTCGCAGCGCGTAGAGTCGGGGGGAACAGGCAGTCGCCGAGATCGCCGAGAGACCAAGCGAAAGGAGCAGCATCCAGCGGTAGGATCCCGTCGCTGTGCGGCGGCTTGGGGGTACAAGGTGGAGGGGCCGGTTCATGCGCGTGTATCCATTCCTCACGTGGGCAGGGGCACTCTATCACGGCCGGGTACGGCTGGAGTGCAGGGGCGAAGGCGGTTTGTGGCGCCCAGCGCGACGTCCGCTTTTCTATCGGCGGCCTGGTTACGGCCTGGCTATGGCCGGGGACGAAAATGAGGATGGAAAATTGCCGCGTGCTCGGTTAGTGTCGCGAGCACAAAGGAACCATGGCCGAGGAATCGCGTCAGCCTCAGAACTCGCCCTCCGAGTCGGAACAAAAAGCAGAGCCGGCAACGGCTCCCGCCCCGGCTGAACCCCAGGTCTCCGCGGCATCCGCTCGCGAGGCTGGCGATGGCGCTGCGGCCGACGCTGGGGCGCCGATTCCACCTGACGCCGTTGATCCTGAGCTGATTCGTCTCTCGGTGCCGACGCCGCGTCGTCATCCCGGTGTGGCTATCGCGGTGCTGGTGGTCAGCCTGCTCCTGCTCTATCGGCTACGCACCGATCTGCGCTATGCCCTGCAGCCGGCTGAACCGCAAGCCCTGGGTGCCGTCACAGCGGCGGTGGGTGGCGGAAAACTGCCGGCTGCGATCGATGGCTTTGTGAGCCTGACCGGTGTGCCCGACCACCGCAACGCGCTCGCCTTTGACCCCAAGGGCGGGCGACCCAGGCAGCACGTGTTCCGTCTGCTGGGTACTCGCTCGCGCGTGTTTGTGACGGCACCCGCGATGGTGCCGCCGCCCTACCGCGACGAATACAGCGGACGCTTGCGCCGCTTCGATGATCTGTCCTTTGCCGATGTCGTGCGCTCGACGTGGGGAGCGACGCAGGTGTTGCGTGCGCTGGATGTCAGCAAGCTGCGGGCGCTGCCGCCCGGTGCGCTGGCGATTCCCCTGCAGACCCAGGACCGCGCCGGTGAGCCGCTGAGCGTGACCGGTCAACAAGATCTGTTGATTGATGTCCTGTTTCCTGACGATGTCCGCGTGCTGCTCTCAAAAGAAAAGGTGCCATCGCTCGTCGATGCCGATCACGAGGTGGAGCGCTTCGGCCTGGCGCACGGGCCGGGGGTAGAGACCAAAGATGGCTACGGCTACGTGCTGCGTCTACCGCCGGTCGGACCCGACCGCCAGCGCATCCTCGCTCAGATCGACGCCGGCGGTGTGTGGCTGTGGCATCGCGTCGAAACCTATCGTGTCCCGACGGGCGCGGTGCAGGTCACGCCGGCTGGCCTGCTGCTCCCGGGGCCGGATGCCCTGCCGCAGCCGGTGCGATATCGTGTGCCGGCGGCCGTTCCTGGCGATGCCGCGGCGCAGCCGAGTGCCCCGACTGCCGTCGCCACCCTCCTGCCTCAAAAAGAGCCAGCAACCCTGCTTTTGTGGGAACAGATCGAAGTCGTGCAGATCAGCGAGCCCATGACAGTGGCGGGTGATGCGTTGGTCGTGGTCGTTGGGGAGACACCCAAGAGCGTATTCTGGACGCTGCCGATGGCGGGCCTGCTACTGCTCTGTTTCCTGTTCAATCTGT
>DAORCZ010000773.1:0-4419 GCA_035345735.1 Pseudomonadota bacterium
CGTAGGGGTTTCTAAACTGACCCGCCGATGTGCCCACCACCGCGGTGCTGCAGCTTGCCTGCCCCAGACAGATGTCGGCGGGCTGGTTGTTCTGCGTTGGAATTTGATTCCAGATCAGGACGCGACTGTTGCCGTGGTCGGACACCGCCAGGCGGCCTCCCTCGACGGTGATCGCGACCGGAAGGCTGAATCCGCTGGCCGAGACAGGCCCGCCGCCGTTCGGCGCCACAGACACAAAGTCGGGCTGCCCCAGCACCAGATCGGGGGGCGTGCTGCCGGTCCGCGGGATCTGATTCCAGATCAAGACGCGGTGGTTTAGATAGTCGGCCAAGAACAGGCGGGTGCCATCGGTGGCCAGCCCACGCGGGTTGGTGAACTGCAGCGGCCCCCGGCTGGGCGGCATGTTCACGCCGTTGGTGCTGGCACTGGGCTGGCCCAGCACGACATCGGCGGCTTGACTGCTTCCCGTGGGCAGCGTGTTCCATAACAGCACGCGGTTGTTGCCGTAATCGGCGACGGCCAGGTGTACGCCATCGGTGTCGACGCCGGCCGGCGTGGCGAGGGTATTCGCATCCGGCCCCATGCCCCGGTTGGGGGCGCCCGAGCCAAAGTCCATCTGGCCCAGCACAAGGTCCGCCAGCATGCCCATCCCCGTCGGGGCGCTGTAGCGCAGGACGCGATTGTTGCCGCCTTCGGAGACCCACAGCACGCGCGGCGACTTGGTGGCGGTGACGCTGTAAGGAGTGGTGAGTCCGGTGATCCCGGCCCCCGATGTGCCCGTCGTGAAGCCAGTCTGGCCAAGGACCGCCGTGGCGCTGATCCCGGTGCCGGTGATTGGCCAGGGAAATCCCAGGACGCGATGGTTGCCGGTATCCGTCACCCACAGGAACTGGCCGTCGAGCGTGACATCCCGCGGAGACCGCAGGGCCGTGGCGCTGGTCCCCGCCAGAGCCGTGATGCCGTTCGGCTGCCCCAGGATGTACGTCGGCGTGACCGTGCTGCCCCCCGGGAAGGCGGGAAAAAACAGCACGCGGTGGTTCGCTTGGTCGCTGATGTAGAACTCCGTCCCGGGCGTGCGATCCATAAACACGCGCGAGTTGCGAATGCCGAGGGCTGAGGGATCGCTACCGCCCGCATCGGGCGAGCTACCAAGGAAGCTGCTCTGACCCCAGACGCGATTGGCGGCAATCGGCCCGCGCGTCGGGGGCTGCGTCGGGATGGTATTCCACAGCAGCACTCGGTTAAGCGACAGGTCGCCGACCGCTACCTGCCTGCCATCGGTCGCGAGGCCCCAGGGGCCGCTGATGCTGCCTTCGTTGACGCCGCCGTAGGGCCCGACCGATGAAATGGTGTGGGTATCGGGAAGTCCCAAGACCGCATCCGCCGGGCGGTTGCTCGTCGGTAACGTGTTCCAGATCAGCACGCGACGGTTCGCGGTGTCGGCCACCAGAAGGCGGGTCTTGCTGCTGTCGTTGGGGTCGGGAGCCAGCCGCACCATGTCCGGTCGGTTCATGCCGTAGTCGAGGTTCAGATTGCTGACCTCGTCAGGCTGGCCAAGGACAAAGGTGAGGGTCTGGCAGGCGCGCAGCGTCGGGTTGCAGCGCTGATCAGCGGCGCACAGCGTCGCATCCAGCGTGCAGTCCTTGCGGGTGCAGCGATGGGTCTCGCTGCTGCAGTACTCGCTGGCCTGGCACAGCGTCGGGTTTTCTTGGCAGTCCAGCGTCTGACAGGTCTTGCTCGTCAGATCGCAGTACTGATCGGCGCTGCAGGCCGTGGGATTGCGCTCGCAGTTCTGCGGGTTGCTCACGAGCAGGCTGTCGCAGGACAGAAAGCTCAGGAGCAGCGGGGCGAGGTGGCGACCCATCAAGCCCCGCCAGGCGAGACGGGGCAGAGAGCGCGTGGGTCGAAGATGCAAAGCATTTGCATTACTTGCGTGACGCCGGAGTGCCATCGGGATTCCATCCTTGGGGGGGCGGCTCGGGCTCTTGCCGCGTGCCATCGCGGTTCCAGCCGCTCGGCGGGGGCTCAGGTTCGTTACCAAACAGGCCGGGCAGTGACGGAAAATCTTCCTCAATGCGTGGAGCCACCCGCTGCGGCTTGCGCAGCGACAGCGAAAACGTCACCACCCCTAGCAAGAATACGCCAGCTCCAGCAGCGGTCAGCGCGATGCCTGGCGTCCCGGTGCTGTACAGCTGATCGCAGGCGACCGCAGGCGCGACGGCCGGACTTGCGCACTGACCATTGAGCCCCAGGAACGTAGCGCCGCCCGCGATCAGCCCCAGGCCCAAAAGCGAGCTCGTGATGCCCAGCGGACGCAGATAGCGCGGCACCGGTTTTTCGGTCTGCACCACCAGCGTGCGTGTCTTTTCAATGACCTGCGGCTGCTTCTCGGCCTGCTCTTTCTCTTTCACCTCGACGAGCACGCGGTCAAGCGGGCCCAGGACCTCGGGCGTCGGGCTGGTAAGCAGCATGCGGTACATCTCGAAGTACACGCGTGACGAACTCCACTGCTCTAGCCGGCGATAGGCCTGGGCAATGTTGAACAGAAGCTGCGGCACCGGCTGGATGGCATACGCGGCGTGCAGCACCGGGATGGCGGCAGTGTAGTCCTTGGCGGCGTACAGCCGACCGGCCCGCTCATAGGTCTCGCGGAAGCTGGCGCCGGCCGCGGCTTCAGGGGGCGCCGCGCGCAGGCTCGACGTCGCAAACAGCCCGAGCAGCGCAACCAGCGATGCCAGCACCGCCCTTCGACGGATAGCGCCACGGCCGATGCGTCTAGTTCCAAAGATCGACCTTGGCATCTCCATCCTTGCTGCCGCGGCGGCTGCCCTTGCGACTGGGGCGATCTTTGTGGGGACGCGAGGAGCCGATGCTCTTGCCTGCGCTGCCTGCCGGATCCGGGGTCGGCGCGGCCACGCTGGGGGGCGGCGGTGGCGCGACGGTGGGGGGCGCGGGTACACCGAGATCGACGACCGCCGCGGGTCGGCTGGTCACGGCATCGCCTCGCGGCCGCAGCACTACGAGCGCGACAATTCCTAGCACCGCGAGCGCCATGGCCCCCAGGGCAGCGAGCATGACCGGACGCGGCCTTTGCGCTGGGGCCACCGCTTCGCCGCGATGGCTCTGGCTGGTGTGCGTTCCCAGCGTCTGCCGCAGCTCACTCGACACCGCGGCGTCACGGCCTTCGTTGCCCCCGCCCTGCTTGCGTCGCGCCGCTGGACTCTGCGACAGCGGACCGTCGCTAAGCCCCGTCGATGACAGCCCCTCCAGCTGCCGCAGGAGCTCGGCCATGCTCGGACGATCGCCCGGCTTTTTTTCCAGCAGGCTCTGCAGAAGCGTCGCGAGCTTGGGATCGATCGCGGGGACGCGATCTTTGATCTGCGGAGGCGTCCCAAACATCTGCAGCGCGAACAGCTCACCGGCCGAGTCCGAGACAAACGGCGGCTCGCCATCGCACAGCTCATAAAAGATGACGCCCAGCGAATAGACATCAGTGCGGTCATCGGGGGGACCCGATGCGCGGCACTGCTCGGGCGACATATAGGTCGGCGTGCCGATCAGCGTACCGGTGCGGGTTTTGAAGTCCTTGCGCTCTTGCTCGGTCGCCCCGTCGGGAAGCAGCTTGGCGATGCCAAAGTCGAGGATCTTGGCGCGCAGCCCACCTTCCACGCTGGGATCCTTGATCAGCATGATGTTCTCGGGCTTGAGGTCACGATGAACCAGCCGCTTCTGGTGTGTTGCCGTCAAGGCCGAGGCCATCTGTCGCATCAGCGGCAGCGCGCTTGCGCCGAGGTAACGCTCATCTAGCGCGGCGCGCAGCGACTGGCCGTCCAGATACTCCATGGCGATGTAGGGCTCGCCATCTTGGCTGGTCGCATATTCAAAGATCGTGACCAGGCTGGGATGGGTGACCAGGCTGACCGCCTTGCCTTCGTTTAAGAAGCGCTGCGCGGCATCCTGCGCGTTTTCGACTCCGCGCAGTAGCACCTTGACCGCGGCGCGCTGGCCATCGGTGGTGCGCTGGGCTTCATAGACTGCGCCCATACCGCCCTCGGCGATCTTGCGCGCGATGCGATACGCACCGAGCACGCGCCCGAGCATAGGGTCCCCGGCGCGAACGGCTGGCGAGGCGTCGGTGCGTTGAGCGTCGTCCATTCTTCCTGATCCGCCTTGGCAGTGACGTGTGCGCACAGGGCTGAGCGCACAGTGAGGCTGCGATGCAAGCGAAGTACCAAGGCCGCCCCTGTTGCGCTGCCCACTGTGCAGCACAGCGCCGCGCACCCCGATCCTGAGGCTCGGGGCCGGCGTGGCGTCTCCCATCCCGCACACCAGCCATGACCCGCGAGCGCAGCGCACACCGCTCGCGGTCGCGAGCCTGGCCGAACCGCTATGTGCCTGCTCGCGCATTGCTCGCGCATT
>DAORCZ010000774.1:0-4418 GCA_035345735.1 Pseudomonadota bacterium
CCCAAGATCGGCATCGACCCGAGCGAGTTCACCCTGCCGAGCGGCAACGGGCGTGTGCGCATGTACCGCGAAGACGGCATCCGGCGCGTCGGCGGTAACAACCTGCCGAGCTACACCAACCTGATCAACTCGCAGACCGAGCTGAACAAGCACGACGCGGTCATCTTCGACTGCATCGGCAGCGAGAGCCGCAAGACCGCCACGCAGCTGAGCAACGTCGTCAACTACACCAACGCGGGCGGACGCATCTTCGCGACGCACTACGAGTACGTCTATCTCGACCAGACGGCTGCGTACAACGGAACGGTCAACTGGCAGGTGAACAATGGCTCGCCGGCCAACGGCAAAGCGGACATCAATACGCTGACCCCGAAGGGTGCCGCCTTCGCGCAGTGGCTGGCCAACGCCGGCGCCACGGCGGCTGGCTCGACGCAGATTGACGTGCAAGAGGTTCGCCGCGACAACATGAGCGTCATCACCCCGCCGACGGAGCTGTGGCTGACCTATAACCCGGTCACGCAGTTCCCGCTGGAGTTCACGTTCAACACCCCAGTTGGCCAGGCCAACCAGTGCGGACGCGTGCTCTTCAGCGACTTCCACGTCAGCCAGGTTGGGTCCACCGGCGACTTCCCCGGCGCCTGCAACAACACCCCGATGACCCCGCAGGAGAAGGTGCTTGAGTTCATGGTGTTCGACCTCACCTCGTGCATCGCTCCGACGACGCCGCCGGTGGGTTGTACGCCCAAGAAGTGCAGCGATCTGGGCGCGACCTGCGGTCCGCAGGGGGATGGCTGCGGCAATCTGATCTCGTGTGGCAGCTGCCCGACGGGCCAGGTGTGCACCGGGACGCCCAGCATGTGCGTGGCCTCGTCCTGCGCGAACCCGCTGACCTGCACCAGTCAGAACATCAACTGCGGCGCGGCCGGCGATGGTTGCGGCAATCTCCTCGACTGCGGAACCTGCCCCGTTGGCCAGTCCTGCGGTGGTGGCGGGATGCCCGGTCGTTGCGGCGCGGGAGGCTCCTGCATTCCGAAGACCTGCACGGCTCTCGGCATCGGCTGCGGCCCGGCGGGTGATGGCTGCGGTGGCACCCTGAACTGCGGCACCTGCTCGGGCGGACAGACCTGCGGCGGTGCGGGCGTGGCGGGCCAGTGCGGTACGCCACCGTGCAGCACCCCGATCACCTGCAGTGATGTGGGCGCCACCTGCGGCAAGATCGGCAATGGCTGCGGCGGTACGCTCGACTGCGGCACCTGCTCGGCCCCCGATACCTGCGGCGGCGGCGGCAAAGCCAACGTCTGCGGCTCGATTGGCTAGCTCTCCCCTGCCTCCCCTACGTGCGTAGGGTGCGGCCTTCGGCTTCGACTTACTCGACGGCTGGAGGCCGCCTCCCCCCCTCTCCCCAGCTCCCCTTTGACCCCTGCCCCCCGCGAATGCCCGGCGGGGTCGGCGAATGCGTCACCCGTCCTCGCGTCACTCGCCCTGGCGCCAGCCGCCACCCGCCGTGACAGTGCACCGGGCCGCGCGCTGACCCGTCACTGAGTGCCCTGGTGCTTGGGCTCCTGGGCAAGACTGCGCCGGCTATGCCGGAGTGGACGCTAGCGAGCAGCCAACACGGTATGAATCGTCAAGCTCAGACCGGCGATCAAAAGCAGGACGCAGACCCAGATCTGAAAGCGCCTCGGCGGAAGACGACGATGCAGCAGGTCGCCCAGCAGGACCGCGGGCAGGAAGGGCAGCGCCAAGAGCAGCGACAGACGCAGCGAGTCCCCCCGGAGCAAACCCAGCGACCGAAAGTTCACAAGCAGCGGCAGGTTGAGCAGACACCACAGCAAGGCCAGCGTCGCGCGCAGCTCTCCCTTGTCGGGCAGGCGCCGTCGCAGCACATAGACCAGCAGCGGCCCGCCCGAGCCAAAGACGCCGTGGATGTAGCCGCCAAAGAAGACCATCAGCCCCCGGATCAAGCGAGGCAGCGGCGCACTCGGCTCGGCGCTGGCCGCGCGCAGGCGTAAAAGCTCGACGCTGGCCAAGACCGAAACGAAGCCTCCAAACGCCAGCTTGAGTCCAGCGTGCGCGGAGTAGCGAAAGGTCAAGAGCCCCAGCCCCAGGCCGGGGAGCAGGGGCGGCAAGAATTCAAACACCAGCACGCGCAGCCGCACCTGACTGGCCCGTCGCAAGGCGGTAAAGGCCGACAGCGCCGTATTCACCGGCACAAAGGCGGGCAGCACCAGCTGCAGGGGCACGAACAGGGCCGACAGCGCTACCACGATCACGGTGGCGCCAAAGCCAATCGCCTGCTGCGCCGTCGATGCCAGCAGAACGACCAAAACGAGCGCCGCGATGACCGAGCTAGACACCGCCATCCCTCCAAGCCCCCGTCGCGGGTGCGCCTGTCGGCAGGGTGCCGGTCGCCACTGTGCGCGGTGACGTCCATGCAGCGAGCCCAGCCGGCCGCGCCAAGGACGCTCCCTATCCGGTCGCGCCGGTGCTGCGCGCCGTCGGTGTGCGGAAGCTGCGCGACAGGCCGACGATGTCGCGGTAGTGCGCGAGCTCGGCGCTCTTGCGGGCAGCGTCCCAGCCCAGCCGACGAGCCATGCGCTCGGCGACAGCATCCAGACAGCCAAGTCCCGCATCGCGAGCCAGGAGCAGAAGCGGCACGCGCCGACCCAGGACATCGTCGATGCGCTGGGCCAGCTCTTCCTCGACGGCGATGTCGACCTCCAGCATCAGAAACGGCAGCTCGGGATCGAGCCTTCGCTGGCCGCCATCCTCAGCGGGCAGCGCCGCGATCCGACTGGCCACGGCCAGCGCGCGCGCCCCGTACTTGTGCGAAAGATGCCGCGCCACCTGCGCATCGATCGCCGGATTGCCCAGCGAAAGCAGCGCCAGGCGCACTGACTCGATGGGGTCGGCCTCGTCGGCGGACAGCAGGCCCTCGGCCCCGGGCAGCGGGCGTTCTTCGGTGGTGCAGGTCGGCGCCTCTTGCCCGAGCTGGGTGAAGGCCGCTTCCACCACCTGCGCCGCCATCTTGCGATAGGTCGTCAGCTTGCCGCCGACGATGGTAAGGAGCCCCGGGCGATCGAGGATGCGATGCTCGCGCGAGACCTGCGACTCGGCCAGCCCCGACTCTTCCGGCATGACCAGCGGCCGCAGCCCCGACCACGTCGACAGCACGTCGTCGGGCACGAGCTTCGACTCGGGGAAATAGTGATTGCCGCAGGTCAGCAGGTATTCGACATCGGCGGCGTCGGCAGCGACGCGATCGGGATCGCCGTGATAGTCGGTGTCGGTGGTGCCCAGGATCGTGCGACTGGCGGCCGGCACATCTTCATCCATCCAAGGAATCGCGAAGATCACGCGCGCGTCCTGCGGCGTGGTCATCACCACCGCGTGCCGCACCGGCAGGCGAGCCCAGTCGAGCACGATGTGCGAACCCTTGGTCGGTCGCAGGAGCGGCGGGGGCTGATCGCGCTGCAAGAGCCGCAGCACCAGATCCGACCACGGGCCGGTGGCATTGATGGTGATGCGGGCGCGCAGGTTCGCGACCAGATCGGGATTCAGCACGTCGCGTAGCTCGACGCCGCGAATCACCTCGCTGAAGGTCTTCGCTGCGGCACCACGCTTGCCGCGGCCGGGCTTTTTCTTCTTGGGTGGGGCGGGCTCTTCGGTTGCGACCTCGCCCTCCCCCTCGCCGGGAGCGGGCAGGGGCACCAGGGCCTGGCTGCTGGCCCCGACGCGCTCGGACAGAAAGCCCTCGACGCAGGCGTAGGGCACGACCTCGGCGCCTAGCCGCTGCGCGTCCAGGATGTTCTCTAGCGTCAGGCGCGCGTCGTCGGTGGTGCTGTCGAAATAGGTCACGCCGCCGGTGAGCTTGTCGCGCCGCAGGCCCGGCTCGCGGCCCAGGATGGCTTTCTTGCCGTAGCTGCGATGGCGCCCTGGCACCGCGAACTTGGCCAGCGCGTCGTACAGCATCAGGCCACAGGCCAGCATGATCCGCCCGGGATACTGCCCGCGATAGGCCGGCACCAAAAACTCCAGCGGACGGACGATGTGCGGCGCCATCTTCAGGAGGCGGGTGCGCTCGCTCACCGACTCGAAGACCAGCCCGAACTCAGCCTGCTGCAGGTAGCGCAGCCCGCCGTGAATCAGCTTCGAGGACTTCGAGCTCGTGCCGGCTCCAAAATCGTTCTTGTCGACGAGGGCGACCTTCAGACCGCGCAGCGCGGCGTCGCGGGCAATGCCGGCCCCGGTGATGCCACCCCCGATGACGAGGACGTCGAAGACTTGGCTCTGCAGTTTGGCAAACAACGCCCGACGAGATGGGTCCATGTAGAGCCCCATTAAACACGGGAACTTGGCGCCAGATCCAGTGCGCTCAGAAGCCGACCTTCGTCGTCCTACCGCTGCCCATCAAACCA
>DAORCZ010000775.1:0-4415 GCA_035345735.1 Pseudomonadota bacterium
TCAGCCCGAAGAAGCCGTGCCCGCGCCAGTACGGCTCGGCCGCCATCTTCGCAATCTCCGCTGCGAGCAGCGGATGCGTCTCCCCCTCGAAGAAGGCGGGCACGACGGAAGATTGATAGCTCTCGCTATCGAAGACGCAGAGGTACCCCATCGAGCCCATCGCCTCATCCTGCCGAGCCGGCAGAAAGATACAAGGCCTGGAAAGGGGCTTGCATCGGTGGGGGTGAGTGCCGGCTTGCCGACGGCGTTCTACAGCAGGCGCGGCGTGTCTTTTGGGTGCCGGCGCTGCCTGCTTTCGGGCGGGCCCGCGACCCCATCGATCTCGCCGAGGAGCCCCCCTCAGGGCTTGCTGGCGGCTTGTTTCGACTCCAGCGCGGCGATGTTTTGTTCCAGCCAGGCTTGATGCGCCGACACCGGAATCCAGCAGTCCGCTTCGACTTCGCGGTCGCCCACCCGCTTGGTGCGAAAGCCGGTCAGCACGCCGAGGACCTGAAACCGTCCGTCGCTGGTGCGTAGCAGGGCGGGGCCGCCGCTATCGCCCGCTGACGAGGGTGTCTTGATCCCGGCCCGACGGGAACAGACCTCTTTGTCATCGCGCAGATCCAGCCGGCGGACGGCGGCGCTCTTTTGTCCCATCGTGTTGCGCTGCTCGTGCGGGTGCAGCTCGCCAAAGCCCACCGAATGGATGTCCTGGCTGGCGGGGGGCAGCGTGGCTTGCCAGCGCAGCGGCACGACGCCGGGCAGTGGCTGGTCGATGGCCAAGAGCGCCAGATCGACCCCCGCGCCGCTTGCCGGATGGACGATCGCGTGAGTGACGCGCACCTGTCCCTGCACCGGACCGCGATAGTTCAGGCGGCCCTCTCCGCGATAGATGCGGACCTGCGAGGGCAGGTCGGTGCGCGCCTGCTCGCTCGCCGGCTGAGTCACGCAGTGGGCCGCTGTCAGGATGATGCGCGGCCGAATGACGGTGCCGGTGCAGAAGACGCCGCTGAGCTCGCTGCCGAAGATGCCGGCCCCCTGGGTGCCGCGGTCGACCAGGGCCACCACTTCGGGCCAGGCTCCCGCGCTCACCGGCGAGCCGCTTTCCAGCGCGTGCCCGGCGATCGCCGCGGCGAAAATTCCGCCGCCCAAAAACCAGCGCACTGCCACGACGCTTCGTCCTTTCCGCATAGGGTGCAGGCCCCGCATAGGATGGAAACTTGCAGCGTATCACGTCGCGCTCCGTCGAGCGGACCAGGTCCATGGGAGGCCGCCTCACCGCGAGGAGGCCGGGCCGGCTCGGGCGCCTCGGGCGGATTTTTTTCGGCGATTGTTGCGATAGAGCGATGAGTTGGGCGGGCGCGGTCGGTCTACACAGGAAGTTGCCGAATCGCCGGCGGCTCCCATGTTAGGAGACCCTCATGACCCAGCAGGTATCGTCCATCGTTCCCTGTCTTTGGCTGAACGACCAAGCCGAGGAAGCAGCCGAGTTTTATATGCGGCTCTTTCCACGTGGCCGCCTTCGCGCCCGGTCGTACTACCCGTCGTCGCGCGACAACCAGTCGGGCCGTCCGCGAGGCAGCGTGTGCGTCGTCGAGTTTGAGGTCGCCGGTCAGCGCTTCACGCTGCTCAACGGCGGGCCGATGTTTACTCCGAACCCCAGCATCTCGTTCTTCTATGTCACCGATTCGGTGGCTGAAGTGGACCGCATCTGCGCCGGGCTGCTCGACGGGGGCAAGGCGCTGATGGCGCTGGGGGAGTATCCCTGGAGTCGGCGCTATGGCTGGATCCAAGACCGCTATGGCATCTCGTTTCAGGTCATGGTCGGTACGCCGCTGCCGGGCGGGGCGGCAATGGCCCCCTGCCTGATGTTTGCCGACGCGCTACACGGCAAGGCTGAGGAGGCGCTGACGACGTATGTGCACATCCTCGGCGGCGCGGTCGACAGCCTGGCTCGCTATGGCGAGGGCACGCCTACGGCCGGCACGATCAGTCATGGCCGCTTCCAGCTCGCGGGGCAGGCGATGGTCGCCATGGACGCGCACGGTCGCCATGGGTTCACCTTCAATCAGGGCATCTCGCTGCAGATCCTGTGCGCCGATCAGGCCGAGCTCGACCGTCGCTGGGCCTCGCTGTCCGAGGGCGGCGAGCGGGGGCCCTGCGGCTGGCTGCAGGATCGCTTTGGCTTGTACTGGCAGGTCGTCCCGGCGGACATGGCCGAGTGGATCGGGGCAGCCGACCGCGTCGCCAGCGAGCGCGCCTTCCTGGCGGTGATGGAGATGGAAAAGCTCGACATCGCGGCCATCCGCGCGGCCTTCGCCAGCTAGGAACGACGCGGCCAGCAACGGTTGGCGGCGATGTCGTCCCTTTGCGCCAAGGCTTAATTCCGCTAAAGGATGGTCCCGCCGCTGCCGACGATCCAGGCTTCGGTGCCATCGGGGCCCCACATGCCAGACAGGGTGCTGTTGGTGCCCGTGGCGATGGGGTCCCACATGCCCAGGCCGTTGCGACGCAGGAGCTGGCCGCTTTCACCGACGGCAAACAGGTTGTAGCGGCTGGTGCCCCACAGGCGCAAAAGATCGCCGAGTGAGCCGTTGCGCTCGACCACATCGGGCTGCAGATGCCAGGCCCAGATCGCGCCGCCCAGGGTGCAGGCCCAGGCGAGGGCTTCGCTTTCAGGATAGATGCCGCGATAGGTGATGCCGGCGCCGGGGCCGACCTGCATCCACTGCGTGCCGTTCCACTTGACGGCGGCGTTGTTGGTGCCGGCGGCCCAGACCTTCTGTGGATCGATGCCGCGCACCGCGTACAGATCCCCGAGCCCGCCTACTGGATCGAGCGTAAACGTCGGCGGCGTGTAGCGCAGGATGGTCGAGTTGTTGCCGACGAGCCACAGGTTCTGCCGGTCGTAGGCCCACAGGTCGTTGAGGTGCGCGGTGGTGCCGGAGTTCACCAGGCTCCAGGCCATGCCGTCGAAGTGGAGTAGGGTGCCGACCGTGCCGACGGCCCAGACATCGTTGCTGCTGATGGCGCGCACCGAGGCGAGGCGGTTGCCCTGCGGCAGCGGATTCTGCCAGCAGATGTTGGCCGTGGGACACAGGCCCTGCGATGGCGGCATGGGGTTGATCGTCCCGCCGTCGCTGTCGATGGCGCCGGCATCGGAGCCGGGGCCGCGCTCGGCCAGGAAGGGATCCCACAGGCCCGCGCAGCCTGAAATGAGCAGTGCGCCGCCGATGATGCCTGCTCGTCGCGCTCGGAATGCCGACATGGCCGTCCCCCGTGAGTAATGACTGCGCCCTATTTTACGCTCGCGATCCCGCCTCGGCATGGCGATGTCTGGACGCGGGCCCCCGACCTCTGTTAAAGCCAGCCGGTATGCCACGTTCAGCTTCACCGTCGACGGACCCTGCCCCTAATCTCAGCGATACCGCTGAGTTCGCCACGTCTTCAGTGGCCGAGCACCTTGTCCCCGCGCTGCCCGATTCGAGCTTTGACGAGCCGAGCGGCGGCAGCGGGCGCGGGGGTTCGGCGCTGGCGACGCCGTTTATGCGGCAGTACCTGGAGGTCAAAGAGCGCTACGCCGACTGCATCGTCTTTTTCCGCATGGGCGACTTCTACGAGATGTTCTTCGACGACGCGGTCGTCGCCTCGCAGCTCTTGGATCTGACGCTGACGGCTCGCGACAAGCAGCGCGAGGATCCGATCCCGATGGCCGGCGTGCCGCATCACGCGGCCAAGCACTACGTCGCCAAGCTGGTGGCGGCGGGCCGCAAGGTGGCGATCTGCGAACAAGTCGAAGACGCGCGCAAAGCCAAAAAGATCGTGCGCCGCGCCGTGACCCAGGTCATCACCCCCGGCATCATCCTGGAAGAAGAGCAGCTAGAGCCCAAGGCCGGGCACTACCTGGCCGCGGTGTGCTTCGGCGATCGCCAGGCCGGCGAGCCCTGCGCCGGCATCGCGCACGTCGATGTGTCGACCGGTGAGTTTTCGGCGACGCTGGTCCCGGCCGCCGATGCCGGCGAAGAGCTGGGTCGCATCGCGCCGGCTGAGCTGCTGGTGGTCACCCCCGACGCCAGCGTGACCTCCGAGACCGCCGCGCAGCTAGGACGTCAGTTGCGCGTTCCGGTCGGGCAGAGCCGAAGTGGTACGCCGCGCGAAGATGCCGAGACGCTGTCCGCGCTATTCACCCACCGTCCGCCCGAGACGCCACTGCACCCGTTGGTCGCATCGGCCGCCGCGGCTTGCATTCGCTACGCGCAGGCCACGCAGCCGACCGGCACGCTGCCGATCTTTGCCCTGCGCACCTATCAGCCGGGCGACAGCCTAATCGTCGATGAGACGACGCGCACCAACCTGGAGCTTCTGCACACGCTGATCGAGCACAAGCGACAGGGCGCGCTGATCGGCGTCTTGGATCAGACCAAGACCGCGATGGG
>DAORCZ010000776.1:0-4413 GCA_035345735.1 Pseudomonadota bacterium
CTTGCTCCCGTGGCCACGACGCACACTCAGCGAGGTGCTCGGAGGCTGGCTTGGCAAACATGTCGTCATCCGACCCGCAGTCAACCAAGGTCTCCGCGGCGCGAGACACGCGATTCGGTTGGACCCGCACCCCCTGGCAGCCCTGAATCTGCGTGGCCAGGTCGAGCAGCATCTCACCGATCCGTGCGTGGGCCGCCACTTCCCACTGCGTCCCCGGAAAAGCCAGAACAGGTCCATACAGTCGCTCGTGGACTGAGCGCAGAGACTTGAACTGCCCGTAGCGCTGCTGCAGCCAGCGCCACGTCTGTGCGGCCGAGTGCTTGAAGAGCGTCCTGTCATCGCGGTCAAGGCGCAGCGCCATCCCGGGATCGATCTGAGTCGGGCAGCCGGGATATCGGGGCTGCGCCAGCTGGGCTTCAAAGTGCGGCTCCAGGCGCAAGAACTTGGCGTGGGCCAGCGCATCGGCCAGGGCATCATCGGGATGCTGCGGAAGGATCTTCCGTCGAGCTGCCAGCGCCAGCGTCGATTGCAGAAGCTGCTGCGCTTCGCTAGCCAAGCGCTGATTGCGCGGGAACACGCGATACGCGAACTGCGGGCCCTCGGTGCACGGATCCACGAGCTCAATGTCGGCCGTCGGGTACTTCTGCTTCGTCGCGCGCGTTAGCTCGGCCCGGGCGGCGAGGCATTGCGGCCAGGCGTCGTAGCGTTCGATGCATGCGCCGTCGTGGCCCGCGATCGGGCAGCTTTTTTGCCACAACCAAGCGGCCAGGCGCACTCTGGCGCGGATCTGCAGCGCAGGCAGGGGGTGGCGCGATACGGCATGCCGAAAAGCCTGCAGCAGGGGTTCGTCTACGCGATGGTCGCCCGTCGCCCATTCATCGCACAGGTCGCTGAAGAAGCTCTCGACCGCCGGCGCGTCTGCCGGACCTAACTTGGGAGTATCGGCCAAATGGCGCAGGAATGAGAGCCTGCCCAGCTTCTGTACCGCGGGCGTCATCGCGGGGTCGGCGGGCAGCAGCCGCAGGGCGAGCAGGCGTGCGGGCAGGCTGTCGTCTTGTTGCAGCACCGCGTCAACAGGCGTGCCTGCGCTCTGCGCCAGCGCCCGCAGCAGCGGGCTGGCCGGAGGGCGGGGTGGTTGACGGCTCACCTCCGTCTCCTCAGCACGCGCCGCCGCGCAGCCCAGCCAGGCGAAGCAGAGCAGCATGGCCAACCGCAGATCGCGTCCGCGCATGATCCCCCAACCTTCGCTTCCATCATCCAGTCTAGGGGAGCCGCCACGGGAGCGGAACGACTTCGCTCGGCCGTCGCTGCCTAGCGTCCGCGGGCTTCTTTGAGTAGCCGCTCGACGGTGGACTTGACGCTCACGGCGCCGGGCTCGTCGCTGTTCTCGGCCCCCTCTTGCCCTTCTTCGATGCGCAGGACGTGCTGCGCAGCCGTGAGCTCTGCTTCGGCCTCGCGCTTGCGCGACAGGCGCAGCAGGGCTTCGCCAATTTGCGATCGCACCGTCGCGGAATAGGGCACCAGATGGCGCACCAGCTCGCTGATCGCAGCTACGCCAGCCCAGGCTTTTTCGGCGTGCAGCTTGGCCAGGGTCCGCGTCGCAAGCTCGGGGTCCATGATGTCGAGGCGCACCGCCGCTTGCAGCTCGCGCAGGCTGGCTTCTTTCTGGCCGCGCTTTTCGTAGATCACCGCCAAGCGCTCATACGGCTCCGAACGATCGGGGTCGAGCTTCTTGGCGCGCTCCAGCTCAGCGATTGCCGCCGCCAGCTTTTTCTCGTCGCCTTCCGCCTGCGAGGCCAACAGATCCCCCAGCCGCTGTCGCGCATCGAAGCCATCGCCGCCCGCGGCGATAAGTCCGCGCAGGCGAGCTTCGGCCTCAGTCTTTTTGCGCTGCCGTAACAGGCTCTCACACTCGGCGAGCAGGGCTTCCTTGTTCGTCGGATCGGCGGCCAAGGCGGAGGCGATTTCGGCGTTCACGCGGTCGAGAGCGCGCAGCCCACCGCCCCCACGCAAAAGGCCCATGGCCAAAAGCCCGTGCAGCCGCGCCAGGCGCTTTTTGTCGTCGCTGCTGCGCTTGTCTTCAGCGACCGCTTCGAGCTTTTCGATGCTGGCTTCCAGGCCCTCGATGTCCGAGTAATCCGAGGGCCGGACGAAGAACGTACCGCGATACGGCGCCAGCTTTTCGGCGAGGTCGGCGCGGAAGGCGCGATCGAGCTCCGGCAGCCCGAGTCCGGTGATGCGGGTCAGCACCTCGGCGGTGCGCAGGCCGGTGCCGAATAGGCGCAGCGCCTCGACGATCTTGGGGAAGCCGAAGCGGCGCACCAGGAAGTCGATGGCCACTGCCGCCTCGTGATAGGCGATCACGATGTGCGCGACATCCTTGGCGCGGGTAAAGCCGGCGTTGATGTCGCCGATGCTCAGCAGGGTGCCGTCGCGCAGTGCGGCGTAAAGCTCGGCGTGCGTGCGCCGCACCCACTCGGGCCGGGCGTGCGTCGTCTCCCACTCGCTCAGCCCTTCGGTGAACCAGCGCGGCACGCGCGAGTGGGAAAGCTGTATGGCAAAGACGTGCGATAGCTCATGCCACAGCATCAGGCCCCAGTTGAAGTTGCCCTCGGCCGGCGACCGCCCCGTCACCACTTGGCCAAAGGTCACGCCGAGCGCCGCCAGGCCGGGCAAGCCGACGGTGCGGACGGCATAGTCGTCGGGCTCCGAGAACAGCTCCAGTGTCAGCGGCAGCTTGGGCGTGAACTGATAGCGCTGGGCCAGGTCCTGCCACTCGGTCTGGATCATCGGCACGATGAGCGGCACCAATAACGGCTCCTCGACCTTGGGCAGCCGCAGCCGCAGCCCCCCCTTGCCGCGATCTTGCGGCCGGGCCGACACGTCGAGGTTCAGCACCGTGTACTTTTCGGACAGCGTCTTCTCAAACAGGTCGAGCAGGTTCTTGCTGCGCCGGTTGAACTTGTCGCCCTTCCAGGCTCGGCGCAGCGCCTCCAGCCCCTTTTCGTCCTGCCCTAGACGTAGATATCCGGACCCCAGATCCGAGAGCGCGTAAAAATCCTTGGGGTAGAGGCTGATGGCGCCTTCCAGAAGCTGCACCGCCTCGTCGTAGCGATGCTGGATGACCAGGCGCTCGGCGACGTAGCGGGGGAAGCTGCTGTAGGTCGAGTGCAGCGCCCGCACCTTGGCCTGCACCGCGTTGAAGTCGGCCGCGCGATCGAGCAGGTACAGCGCCGCGCCGCGCAGGCTCAGCGCCAGCAGGTCCTGCGGGTTCTGCGCCAGCAGCTGATCGGCGATGGGCAGCGCGTCTTCGTAACGCTCGCTGTCGATGGCCAGCTCGGCTCGCAGGGCCAGTGCCAGGGGCTGCTTGGGGTGAATGCGCAGCGCGTGGGCAATGTCGGCTTCGGCTTCGGCTAGGCGATTGCCGCGCTCGGTGCGCACCCGCGCCATCAGGGCCAGCGCCTCGGGGTTTTCGGGATCGACGGACAGCGCCTCTTCCAGCGACTCTTCGGCGTTGTCGGCGCGGTACTTTTCCAGGAACAGGTCGGCCCACTCGACGTTGCTGCGCGCCACCTCGGCCAGGTCTTTGCGCTCTTTGGCCAGCGCCACTGCGTCGCGCAGCGTGTCGTTGGCGTCGTGATAGCTGCCCAGATAGCGCGCCGCTGTTCCCAAAAGGCGCAGCACACGTGGGTCTTTCAGGTCCAGCGTGCCGGCGTCGTGGTCGTCGAAGAAGCGGTTCCAGATGGCGCGCTCTTTATCGCGCTCGCCGCGCTGGCGGAGGCACAGCCCCAGCTCCAGGCGGACATCCAGCGCCGCCGGGTCGCGCGACAGGTGATCGCTCATCCGTCGCTCGGCCTTGTCGAGCTGACCGCTCAGCCGCAGCGCTTGCCCGACCAGGGCCTCGGCCTGTGAGCGCAGGGCGGGCGTCTTCTGTTCGGCGCTGACGCGATCGGCCAAGCGCACGGCTTCGCTGTAGGCACCCCGACGCAGTGCCGTCTGGGCTGCCGCCAGCGGACCTTGCAGCACCAGCGGCTTGGCTGCCGGCGGCTTGCCTGGCGCGGCGGCGGGCGCTTTGGTCCCAGCCTTGCGTCCCCCGGTGTGCAGCGGGCTGGCTTTGCCGGTTGGGCCTCGACTGGGCGGCGTCTCGTCCTCCTCATCTCGATCCCCAGGAAGCGGCAACGCGGCCTGGGCTGAGGGCAGCTGAACCAGGACGGCGTCTCTGGGCTGCGGCGTCAGCAGAAACGACAGGACCAAGGGTAGGCCAAATCGGCCCAAGCGCGTCGGTAGGCGAGGGGAGGGACGGGCACGCGACATGCAGGCCAGTCTACCGCCATTCGGTCGCGGCGATGGGTCGCGGTGTTGTTCCCGGGCGGCTCGGGTGAGTCTGCTAAGCTACGCTCTCTTGTTTGCTCT
>DAORCZ010000777.1:0-4391 GCA_035345735.1 Pseudomonadota bacterium
ATCTTCAGACGGCAAGTGGCCGTTCCCAGACAACGCGATCGAAAAAAGCACTCGGGCACAGGCTCTCGGGCCCATAGCTCAGCTGGTTAGAGCGGCCGGCTCATAACCGGCTGGTCCCTGGTTCAAGTCCAGGTGGGCCCACCGAAACGTCACTGAAACCTCGCACCATTACGAACGCCACCGGCGTCTAAGTCGAAAAAAGAGCGAGCACTGGAGGAACCTACGTTGCGCGACCAACTCAAGCTGCTCGAAGAGCTTCAACGTCACGATGCTCGACTGCAAGAGCTCGAGAGCGTCATGAAGTCTCTTCCCGAGAAACTGCGAGCGGCGGAGAACGCTCTTGCCGAGCTCGAAAAGTTGCTGTCCAAAGAGCGTGATGAGCTGCTCGATACCGAGGCCTTTCGTCGGACGCAGGAAGACGATCAGCGCGACGCCGAGCAGCTGCTGAACCGGGCCAAGTCAAAGCTCTCTCAGGTCAAGAATCTGCGCGAGGCCAATGCCGTACAGCGCGAAGTCGAGACGACGCGCCGGCAGATGGACAGCCGCCAAGAAGACGTGCAGAAGCTTGCCGAGGCTCTGGATCAGCAGCGTCACAAGATCGACGAGCACGAGTCTCGACTGGCTGCCGAGCGCAAGTCCGTCGAAGATCAGCGCGGGCTTGTCGAACAGAAGCTGCGCGAGATCCAGGCGCAGCAGGCCGAGATCCGCGTGGCGCGCGAGGCCACGGCCAAGCTGGTCAAGCCTGATGTGCTGCGCAAGTACGGCACGATTCGCATGCGGCGTGGCATGGCTGTCGTCGCCGTCAAAGACGGCACGTGCCGAGGCTGCAACATGAACATTCCGCCGCAGCTTTACAACGTGCTGCAGCGCGGCAGCTCGCTGGAGCTCTGCCCCAACTGCAACCGCATCATCTACTGGGCCAAGCTGCTTGAAGAAGAAGCCAATCCATAAGCTCCTTCTTTGGTGCGCGGCGCTGAGCAGCTTCTTGGCCTGCACGCCGCGCGCACCGCTGGCCCCCGCTTGTCGCCCTTGGCAGGCAGCGGATACCAGTACCGAACCTCCAGCGCACTGCCTGTTTTTCCCCCGCGCCATCGCCATGGATCCCCTTGGCGATGTCATGTACGCGGTCAACGCTAATACAGACAGCACATTTGGCGGTTCGACGGTGGTGGCCATGGATGTGCTGCGGTACGAGCACGCCGTCAGCTGCTTTCGCAAGTATGGGCGCGGGGTCAGCAACGATGCAGACTGTGGACCCGCGGTCAGCTGCGAAGACTTGGGATCGTTCGATAGCACCACGAGTGTTGAGCAGACCGAAGCTGCCGAGGCTGCTACGGGCAAGCCGGCGGCGTACTATGACCGTTGCTACTGTGACTACGACCTCGACGACGAGCAGATCCCTTTTGGCCTGAATAACCAGCAGCGCCTCGTCAACTGCGAGTCACAGCGCTTCATCTTGGCGGATCAGACCGTCAAGGTCGGTTTCTTCCCGTCTAGCGTACAAATCCTGGCCGAAGATCCACCGGATTGGTCCTCGGTCGCTGAAGGGGCTGAGCTTCGACGCGGCTTGTACATCGCAGTGCGCGGGGATCCGTCGATCACGTTTGTGGACGTCCGACGCCCCTATCGGCCTGCACGTGTGCCAACCCAAGGTCCCGGGCTGCGGATGAGCTGCGGTGATGCCGCCAGCGATGCGATCAGTCACGAGCCTGGCCAGCCGTATGCACTCCACCTGTGTGCCGACAGCAATCGGGTGCAGCGCACAGCCGAGGAGGTCTTGGTCGATCCTTCCAATCCGGACCTAGGCTGGCAGCCTCGTCTGAGGGTGCCTACCGAGCCGATGGAGATCCAGCTCGACCGAGGCTGCGTCGAACCTGGGGCCCAGCGACAGCGCGGTGGTGGCTGCACCAAGGACGATGGCAAGGGTGGACGGGCACCGGCAACTTACTACCAGTATCTCGTGGCGACCCATCTGGCTCGTGGCGAGATCTCGGCCTACGACCTGGGCACGAGCCCACAGGTGCCGCAGCCCCCCGAGCTTCGCGACGTCACGAATCCGCCGCTGATAGCCGCTGATCGATCGGGGCGAGCAGGGGCGGTCGCCTTGGCGCCTCGGCTACCCGGAGATCTCAGCCAGCCCTGGTATGTGAGCAGTCGCTTGCGTGGCAGTGTTTCCACGTTCCGTCTCGACGGGCCCGACATCACACGGTCTGGACCAGCGCCCCTGGTGGTCCCTGGGCTCAGCTTCCGAGTCGGGGATACCTTTTCGCCCGTCTTCGACCAGGATGTCCGTGATCTCAAGTTCGAGCCGGGAGGCAATCGCGCCTTTGCGACGATTTATCAGCCCCCCGCGCTCGTCATGCTCGATACCAGCACGCGGGGCGCCCGGGGAGTGCCGCTTAACCAGATTACTGGCGCCGTCAACCTCTGCCTAGGTCCCGAGCGCAGTGCGTTTGTGTCTGTGCCGCGGCGCTTCATGGGACAGACCGTGCGGCAGAACCTCGTCTACGTGTCCTGCTATCTGTCTGGCCAGCTGGCCGAGGTCGATGTCAACAATGGCGAGCTGACCAGCATCACCCAGCTTGGCCGTGGTCCGTTCAAGATTGCACTCAACTTCGGGCAGGACGACCCCTCGGCTGCTCTCGATCCCTGCGTTGACCCGTACATTAGCGACGCCGAATCCGCCGCTCGCGGAGTGATCTGCCCCCGAGCTCCGGGTTTGCGCCTCTACCCCATGGGCTTTGCGCAGCCAAGCCTGGGGCCCCGCGCTTACGTCAGCATGTTTTTCGACAACGCGATTGCCGTCGTCGACCTCGATCCGCGTAGCTCAAGCTATCGCCGCCTGATAGGGCGAATTGGGCTGCCCATTCCCAAGCAGGTGCAATAGTGCTGTCCCCGCCGCCTTCGGTTCACAGAAAGTCCCGAGTCCGTCTGTGGGCCACCGCTGCGATCCTAATGCTCAGCGTCGGGGTGAGCTGTGGCACGCAGCCTTTGACCACGCCGACCCGTGCCCTAGATCGCCCCAGTGATCTAGCGCTGTATTGTGTCGAATACGAAGTCGATTCCTGTCTACCGCAGGGCATCAGCCCTGATGCGGACCCTGAGGGGTACTTGGCGGCGTACTGCGGCCAAGTCGACTACGCCTCGCAGACCTACCCGCGGGCCACGGTACTGCCGCTTTCGGAGTGCGAGGATGAGCCCAGCCGGGTGCGGATTGAGAATTACCTCTCGGCAGTCCGGCAGGCGGCCTTCATCACCGGGCGAGATGTCAACTATCCCTGCTGTGCGCCAGGAACAGCGCCCTGTGATGCGAAGCACCCGGTCTGCTCGCGACGACTCCTCGCCGCGCTAGTCACGAACACTGCCCGTGGCGAGCTTGCCGTGGCGGAAGTTCAGCAGCGCTCGACCGGGCAAGTCAAAAATGGGGTGTTGCGCAACCTGCATGGTGGCAAGCCAGGCTTCGGCTTTCTGCCAGTGGGGCGTCTGCCTGCACATGTCCGGACGTTCTCTCCGTCAGAGTCCCGATCGGGCAGCTTGATCACGTCCCCCAATGCGTGGGGCGTAACTGCGAACGCCGGTTCCTGCGACCTGTCGATTGTGTCGCTGCAGCGTATTGCAGAGATATCGGCCCGCGCCGACATCTGCGATCAGGCGGGTCAATACTGCCCCGGCCGAGACTGTACCTCCGATTCCTGCCCCAAGACCGTCCAGCCCTATCTGCCGGGTGCGGGGGGCGCGCGTCGTCCCCTGCAAGCCCGCCCCACCTGGATCGAGGTGGCCCCTTGGTCTTCGGGCACTCAGCGCGTGGCGCTAGTGGCCTATCCCACCTGCGGAGTGGTGGCTTCAGTCGCGCTATCCGATGCCTCCGGGGCCTGTAGTCCCGAGGCCGGCTGCGGTCAGGTTCTGGATGCGCTCGGTTTTGACAAGGCCGGCAAGCCCTATGTCCTATCCGCCACCGACCTGGCCAATCTCAGCTGTGCGGCCGACTGCGGCCTTGACGGTGCAGGCAGCCTGATGCCGGATCCGGCATCGATCCCGATTGGCGGGGCGGGGCGGCCGCTCGCCTATCCCTCAACCTTGGCTGTCGACACGCAGACCTCGCGGCTGTTTGTTGGGGATGCCTATGGCGATCGACTGACCATCGTCGACCTCGATGTCTCCGGCGCAGGTGGAGCGCACTTCCGCGGCGCGCCTCGTCTCATCCAGCTTGATTTTGACGTTCTGCCGGAGTCGCTGCGTGGTGGTCAGCGAGGCACGACGGCTATTCGTATTGCCCGACGCACCGCTGCGGGTCAGTTCGCCTACATCGCAGCTGCCGATGGCTCGATTCGAGTTGTCGATCTCGACCGCGAGGTCGAGTGCGAGACCAATCCCGATCCCCGCTATCTACA
>DAORCZ010000778.1:0-4390 GCA_035345735.1 Pseudomonadota bacterium
CTATGACGAGACGCTCGACCGCAAGGTCGCCATCAAGGTCATGAGCGGCAGCGCAGAGCAGGGAGCGTTGGCCCACGAGCGGGTGATGCGGGAGGCGCAGAGCCTAGCCCAGGTCGCGCATCCCAACATCGTGCACGTCTACGAAGTCGGACAGAGTGACGGCCAGATCTTCATCGCCATGGAGTACGTCCGCGGCGATTCGCTAGCCCACTGGCAGAGGCCACCCGCCGGCACCCCGCGCCCATCTATCGAGAAGATTCTGCGCGTCTATCTGCAGGCCGCGAACGGCTTGTATGCGGCGCACGGCTGCGGACTCATCCATCGCGATTTCAAGCCCGACAACGTCCTCCTGGACCACGACGGACGGGCGCGCGTGCTCGACTTTGGGTTGGCGCGCGTGAGTGATCGGCCGGCCTCGTGGTCGGCCTCGTGGTCGGGGCCCTCCATCGAGCCATCGAGCCGCCTGATCTCAGAGGAACGGCTGACCCAAATCGGTGCGATCGTCGGCACGCCGGGCTACATGTCTCCGGAGCAGCTACGCAGCGCGGAAACCGATGCGCGCAGTGATCAATTCAGCTTCTGCGCGGCGCTGTATGAGGCGCTTTATCAGCGGCTGCCCTTCGCCGGCGAGACCCTCGATGCGTACGCGGAAGATGTCCTGGCCGGGCGCCTGCGGCCGCCGCCGCCGAGCGAGGTGCCGATCGCGGTAGAGAAGGCGGTGCTGCGGGGACTTGAGACCGCCCCCGAACGCCGCTTTCCGTCGATGGCCGAGCTGATCCAGGTGCTTGAGAGCGGACTCCACCCCGACTCGGAGTCCCCGGTCACGCGACGCGCCAACCAGCGCTTCAAGGGGCTGCTGGCGATCATGACCGTCCTTACTGCGGCAGGAGGCTTGCGCAACGGCTTCGATCAAGGCACCGCCAACATGGCGCATGCCGCGATGATGATCGGCGTACTCCTTGTGAGCTTGGTCATCGCCCTGCTGCTCCTGCGTCGCACCCTGCTGCGCCGCGCCAGTTACCGACGTGTCGCTTACTCCTATTTGGTCAACGTCACGTTTCTGCTCTTCGGCAGGATCTTCGCCTCCATGCAAGGAATGGAGCTCGGGCGCTACGCATCCCTCGAAATGCTGGGCCTCGCCGCACTCCTTGCCATCGATGTTCCCCAGGCCAGTCCGAAGTATCGTTGGCTGGCGGCCCTCTGCTTCGCTGGCTCTGTGGTTACGTTGTTCCTGCCGCAGCTCTCCGTGCTGCTCCTCACCACCATCTATCCGGTGCTCGCCGTGGGTGGTGTTTACTACCGAATCACCGAGCCGTCCCAGCGCGAAGAGCCTGCCGATGCCAAGTCCCCCGGGACGCAGCGCCCGACCGCACCGACCTGATTGCCTCGGCCCTTATCGCAGTGGCGTCGTTGGCGTGGCCTCGACGCGGTAGGAATGGAGTACTTGTGAAAGACCGAAATCCGCTCGCCTATGCTCTGCGTCGCTTGCGCGGGATCTTCCGTCCATCCGTGCAGATCCTGCCGCCACCCCAGGGCGTGTGCTTCGACCGAGACATCGAGGTCGCGGTGCGCGATGGAACCCGGCTGCGCGTGAATGTCTTTCGTCCCCAGGCCGAGGGTCGTTATCCCGTCCTCCTGTGTGCGCATCCCTATCGCAAGGACGACCTTCCTAAGTCGCACGGACGGGGATTCCGGACTCCGTTTCAGTATCGGCTGCTGCGCCAGACTTCGGATTTTCAGCACTCAGCCTGGACAAGCTGGGAGGCTCCCGACCCGGCGTTTTGGGTACCGCGGGGCTATGTGGTCGTGAACTGCGATCTGCGGGGCTTTGGTCGCTCGGATGGAGTGGGCGAGCTGATCTCGGATGCTGAAGCCCGCGACTACTATGATCTGATTGAGTGGGCAGCGGCGCAGCCGTGGTCGACGGGGAAAGTTGGGCTCAACGGCGTCTCATATCTGGCCCTAAGTCAGTGGAAGGTGGCCGCGCTGCAGCCACCGCACCTGGCTGCGATCTGTCCGTGGGAGGGCTTTACCGACGCCTACCGCGACTTTGCCTACCCCGGCGGAATCCGCGAAGACGGCTTCATTAGGGTCTGGAGCAAAGGAGTGAAGTCCGCCGGCCGGCCGAGCTTCGACTTCCGTGCCGAGCAGTGTGCGCGACCGCAGGATGACGAGTTCTGGGAGGCTCGCCGCCCCGCGCTGTCACAGATTCAGGTACCGGCGCTGATCTGCGGCAGCTTTTCCGACCACAACCTGCACAGCCGCGGATCGTTCAACGGCTTTATGCGCATTGGCTCGACGCAGCGCTGGCTGTACACCCATCGCACCGGCAAGTGGGCCGCCTACTATTCCCAAGACGGTCTCGCCTTTCAGACCCGCTTCTTTGATCACTTCCTAAAAGGCGAAGACACCGGAATCACCGCGCTGCCTCCCGTTCGCTTGGAAGTCCGCAGCAGGGGAGACTCCGTTCACCAAGTGCGACAGGAAGCCGGCTGGCCGCTGCCGCAGACAGAATGGACTGCCCTGCATCTACACCCGGATCAGACACTGCGAACAGACCCCCCGGCAGCCTCGGGCGAGGTGAGCTTCCGGACCCGTGGCGGCCGCGCCAGCTTCACCTGGGATATTCTGCAGGACACTGAGCTTAGCGGTCCGATGGTGCTGCACCTATCGGTGGAGGCACGGGGCCTGCAAGACCTCTTCCTTTTTTGTGGCGTGCGCAAGCTGCGACAAGGGAAGGAGGTCTTCTTTGAAGGGTCTTATGGCTTCGGCTGTGACATGGTCACCAAGGGCTGGCTGCGGGTGGCGCATCGTGCCCTGGACTCCGCGCAGTCGCAGCCGTGGCAGCCCGTGCACAGCCACCGTCAAGCGCAGCCGCTTGCCGCAGGCGAGATCGTGCCGGTCGCGATTGAACTCCTGCCTTCCGCTACTTTTTTCGAAAAAGGAACCACCCTGCGTTTGGACATCGCGGGGGAATGGTTCTATCCGCAGAATCCGCTCCTCGGGCAGTTTCCCGTTGGCTATCAGCGGGGCCAGGCCGGCATCGCGGTTCTGCACCTCGGCGACAGTCACCGCGCCCACCTGCTGGTTCCGCGCATCCCACCCGCCCGATGAGGTTGAGGCCGCAGGCCAGAGCGAGCGCCCGTCGCGTCGGTCTTGGGGCTTGAATAGCCAGCCGAGGCTGCAGTCAAATGGCTCATGATTCGCACCGTCCTCCTTTGCCTGCCGCTGCTTGCCGTCCCATTTCCTGCTCGGGCAGAGGCCAAGGCCGAGCCGATAGACTTCTATTTTGTCGACTCCGGAACGGCGCCCGGCCCGGCGGTGCTGTGGCTGGCCGTTCAGTCGACGGCCCATTATTCCTGTGCCAACTACCGACTGCCGGTCACCGCCAAGGTCAGCGGGCAGACCATTTCGGTGCAGATTGGCCCGGTCGCCAAGCCCGACGGTGGGCTGTGCGCGACGGCCATGGGACCGGCCCGCGGGGAGGCTGCCGTGGGGAAGCTCCCGGCCGGTAGCTATCGCTTGCAGATCACGCAAGGTCGCGCCGTGGATTCCTATACGTTGACCATCGGCGAAGAGACGACCGCGCTGGCGCCGCAGCAGGGCCGCTTCTCGACCTCGTCTTCACAGATCGTGTACCGCGTTGCCGAACAGGCGGCGCACGTGTCCTGCGTCTTTGGGCTCGATGCGCGCTGCCGCGGGCGAGCCCAGGCCGGCGCTCCCACCTGCGAGAGTTTCTTTTCCGATCCCGCACTGGCCGAGCTCAAGCCCCTGCCGGCCCGACCCGGTCCGTATAGCCAGAGCTGGTTCAACTCCGATGGGCGCCGCTATGCCGCCCCCGCCTTTCCGGCGCTGCGACCCATCGTCCTTGCCGACCGCTATCGCGATCCCGAGCGCTGCCTGGTGCTGACCGTTCACGCGGGGGGCGGAGAGTCGGTCAGCAATCTGCGATAGTCGCGCGATGTCGTTTCATAAGTCCGTTGCGACCCTCGTTGCCGCCCTCACCCACAATCCCGCCGTCGCCCTCTTCGATCTGCGCGTCGGTGGTCCGCTAGACGAAGCTGAGCTCTCGCAGGTCCACGACCGCCTCGGCTTCACGCTCGACCCGCGCTTTCTAGATTACTTTCGGCAGTGCAACGGCCTCCGTCTGCGCTGGATCGAGCCCCTCGGCGAGCGTCCCAGCGAGTCCTCCGAGCCCTCCGCGATGGCCGCCGCCTTCTTCGAGCATCACAGCCAGGGGTTGAACTGCGGCTCCATCAACATCCCGCCGCTCTGCGAGCTCTTCCCCGCCACCATGGATTACCGCTTCGGGCGCGAGGATGAGCCCAGCTCCGATGCCTCACGGGTGCCCAACCTCGGCGGCTTCGACGAAGGCGCGCTGCGCAGCTGC
>DAORCZ010000779.1:0-4388 GCA_035345735.1 Pseudomonadota bacterium
GGCGCACCGCGCGTCGCCTTCATCATGTCGATCGTCGCGGTGCTGTGGGCCACGGCCTGGCTGCTTGCGACCTATCGCCTGTGGGATCTCAGAAATCGCTGAGTGTGTTACACGAGGCGGCCATGAGCACGCCTTCAGAAGTGACCTCAGCCTCGATTTCTGGTTCGCTTGCAGGGGGGGCGGGCAGAGCGCAGCGCTTGCCGCGAAGTCTCTTTGCTGGACCCCTTCGCGCCGTCATCTTCGACTGGGCGGGGACGACGGTGGACTTTGGCAGCCGGGCGCCTGTGACGGCGCTGATCGGCTTGTTCGCGGGGCGCGGCATCGTGCTCAGCGAAGCGCAGGCTCGCTCGGCGATGGGGCAGCACAAGCGCGATCACATCCGAGCCATGTGCCAGCTAGAAGACATCGCGGTGGCTTTCCAGGCCCGCCACGGTCGGCCGTGGAACGAGGGCGACGTCGACGCGCTCTACGCCGCGCTCCTGCCGCTGACGCTGGAGGCGGCGCGAACCACTTCGCGCCTGATCCCCGGGATCGCTGAGCTAAGCCAGGCCCTGCGGCAGCGGGGTCTGCGCATCGGCTCGACCACCGGCTACAACGCTGAGATGATGGCCGAGATCGCCCCGTTGGCTGCCGCCCAAGGCTACGCCCCCGACTGCATCGTGACGGTCAGCGACGTGCCTGCCGGTCGCCCCGCCCCCTGGATGTGCTTTCGCAGTGCTGAGCGGCTGGGGGTCTATCCGCCCGCGGCTTGCGTCAAGGTGGGGGACACCCCGGCGGACATCGCCGAAGGACGCAACGCCGGGATGTGGACCATTGCCCTCGCGGGCTGCGGCAATGAGCTCGGGCTGAGCGAGTCGGCGCTTTCCGCCTTACCCGCCGTGGAACGAGCCGAGCGAGTCGCGTTGGCGCGGGCTCGTCTGCAGGCCCACCACCCCGACTACATCGTCGATGCACCGACGGTGGAGGCGATCCTGCCGTGCCTCGATGACATTGCCGAGCGCCTGTCGCGGGGCGAGTGCCCAGCGTAACCTTCGGGGCCTTTTTGCGGGTCGCCCCCGAGTGAGTTATGTGCGATGATGAGCCCAAACCATAGGAGGATTTATGACCATCTCTAGGGTACTGGGTAGCATCGCATTGGCTGCAGTGGTGAGCTGCGGCAGCAACGGCACGGACGGGAAGACGGGCGTGCAGGGCCTTCCAGGGCCAGCGGGCTCGTCGGGGTCGGCTGGAACCGACGGCCAAAATGGCCAGAACGGCACCAACGGCGCTGATATCGCGCTGCCGGGCCCCAGCTTCTATCCCGAGAGCATCACCGCCTTGTCAGATGGCACGCTGTTTATCGGCAGCCTGGCACTGGGGCAGATCTGGAAGAACGTGCCCAACAGCACGGTGCCGACGAAGTTTGTCGACAACCTCAAGCAGGTAAACGGCGTCCTCGCCGACCAGGCCAACGATCGCCTGTACGCCTGCGTCACCGACACCAGCGCGACCACCAACAACGTCAAAGTCCTGTCCTTTGGCTTGGCCGATGCGCAGCAGAAAGACTCGTTCGCCCTGCCCGATGGCACCAAGTGCAACGACATGGTCTTCGATGGCACGGGCAACCTGTACGTTGCCGATTCGAGCGGCAAGATCTTCAAGGCCAACAAGGGCACGACGACGATGACCCAGTGGGCGATGGGCGGCATGCTCGACCCCAGCATGGCGGGTGGCTTCGGCGCCGATGGCATCGTCTTTGACGGCACCAACTACCTGTTCATCAACAACTTTTCGACCGGCAAGCTGATCCGCATCCAGATCATGGGCGACGGGATGGCCGGCACGCCCGACGAGATCGTGGTCACGCCGCCGCTCGAGAACCCCGACGGGATGCGCATGATCAACGCCACCACGCTGGTCAGCACCGAGAACCGGCTGGTCGGCCTGGGCAAGCTCAGCAAGGTGGTGATCGATAACACCGCCAAGACCGGCGCCAAGACCGTGATTAGCAACCGCCTCGACGGGCCCACCTCGTTCGTCAAGGTCGGCATGGTCTACTGGATCACCGAAGGTCAGCTGCAGGAGCTGTTCGTCGGCACGCCCCCTCCGATGAACCCGGACCTGCCGTTCCTCGTCCGTCGCCTGCCTTCGTTCGAGTAGCCTGCCCTCTGATTTTGCGTCTTCCTCTGCCTCTTCCTCTCGTTCGTCTCCCTGACCTCACCGCCGGCTGACCTGTGGCTGCCCCAGCCGGGCTAGTGCCCATGGGCGCCCAGGGCTTGCGCCGTGCTGCCGGGGGCTCACCGCGGCGGTTGCGCAGACCTTTCCGGGCTTTCCGACGACAGATCAGCCTCGCGTCGGGCGGTCGTGCCGGTATCACACTTGGCGCCGGGCTTGCATTGTAGGGGTTTTGTCGGGCTCACAGCAGGTCTGCCCAGCTGGCTTGGCCCAGCTCAGCTCGACCGCAGGCAGTCACAAGGCCGCTCATCATGTACAAGCCCCCTCGGATCCCGATCATCGCCTGTGCGCTCTTGTTCTGGCTGTCGGCGATCTTGCGAGTGGCCTCGGCGGACTACCTGCATCGTCTGTTCGATCGCGCGCTCGCCGCCGCTCGCTTGGCCAATGACCGGCATGCACCCCCGGCAGCGGCTCGACGGCAGGTCGAGGTCGCAGCGCTCAACCTGCCACCGCCCCCGGATGGAGGCGGGCTGCGGCTGGTGGCGCAAGCGCGGCTCAACGGACGCGTCATCTTGCAGCTTGCTCCGCAACCGAGCGGTGACCGCTTGCTGCTGCCGCTGCCCCTTCACGCCCGCGGTCTCCTGCAGGTCAGCGTCGCGGTTCTCAACGGCGCGACCTGCATGATCGCGGCCGCCAGCGAGAGTCGCTGGTTTGATTCCGACCGCTACCCCGCCACCGCCGACACGCTTTCACTTGCCCTCTCGCTGCGCCCCCTGCCCAAGCCGCTTTGCACCTAGGCCAGATGGTGTGGGGTCAGCCCACACATCAAACATCTCCACTCGGTCCGTCAGAGGAGGGGGACTGGGCGCGTATTCAAACACCAGGAACAACCAACACTGAGTTGTCGCGGTAGGTGGCAGCGATGATCGGGCAGCGCATCGGAAAGTACCGAGTAATCCGTGAAATTGGCCGCGGTGGGATGGGGCTGGTTTACGAAGCTCAGCACGAGACCATGCCTCGCCTGCGGGCGGCGATCAAAGTCCTGCATGCCTCGGCCACGACCGAGGAATATCAGCGCCTGGAGCGGGAGGCGCGCGTGCTCTCTTCGCTGCAGGACAGCGGCATCGTCCGGCTGGAAGACTTCGGCTCGCTTGAGAACGGCCGGCTGTATCTGCGCATGGAGTACCTGGAGGGCGAGACGCTGGATCACCGCTTGGCGCGCCTGGGGCGTCTGCCCGGCCGGCAGGCGCTGGAACTGGCCCGACAGATGGCGACGACGCTGTCGCGCATCCACGGCGATCACATCCTGCATCGCGACCTCAAACCGGCAAACATCATGATCGTCCGCGACAGCCAGGCCGAAGGCGGCGAGCTGGCGCGGCTGCTCGACTTCGGCATTGCCAAGCTGCTGTGCTCGGAGCAGTCGCACAGCATCACCCTGCAGCCGATGGGCACGCCGCTTTACATGTCGCCGGAGCAAGGGGAAGCCAGGGCGACGCTGACCGATCGCTCCGATGTCTATCAGCTGGGGCTGGTGCTCTACGAGATGCTGAGCGGCGCCGTGCCCTACGAGGTCTCGGCCGATAGCTTGCCAATCGCCCTGCATATCCAGCGCTTGACCGAGCCGCCGACGCCGCTTCGGCAGCATCTGCCGGGGCTGCCATCGGCCGTCGCGGACTTGGTCGATGCGATGCTGCAGCGCAGCCCGGCGGCCCGGCCCAGCATGGCAGCGATCGCCCAGCGCCTAAAGCAGCTGCTTTCTGAGCTGCCAAACAAGGTCGACTGGAAGCGCCCGGCCCGCTCCTTGCGCTCAGCTCTCCCGTCGCGGGCGCCGAGCCAGGCCTCGCGCGAGACGCTGGGCTTCGGCAGCGACTCACGGCGCGAGAACTCTGACCTGACGGCTGAGCTCACGCGGCAATCTCTTTCGGCGCGGGTCTGGGGACCGCTGGCAGAGAGTGGCTGGGGACGCTGGCTGCACACCTCGGGACGGCGTCGGCTGCCCGGGCTCCTGGCGCTGTTCATGGCGATCTTTTTGGCGTCGCCGCTGCCGGGGGGCCAAAAAACCGAGAGCCTGCAGCTCGCCGGCTCGTCGGCCTTGCGGTCGAATCCCGAGATGGCTCCCGCCTACGAGGCGGCCCGCGCATCCTCAGTTACCCCGGTCGGGTTGGCGCCGTCGCTGCCCTGGCACAAGCTCGACTGTGCGCAGCAGCCCAAGGTGGAAGGCATGGCCTGCA
>DAORCZ010000780.1:0-4388 GCA_035345735.1 Pseudomonadota bacterium
CGACGACCTTGGTGTCCAGCGGAATCGGCACCGCAACACCCAGCTGTTTGCGAATCGCCTGGTGCTTGCGCAGCAGCACTTCCAGCACGATGCCGTCGATCGGGTTGTCTTCGCCGTACAGGGTGATGGCGCGGACTTTTTCGCGCTTCTGGCCGTAGCGGTCGACCCGGCCTTCGCGCTGTTCGTGCCGGGTGGGATTCCAGCTCAGGTCGTAGTGGATGACCGAATCGAAGCCATGCTGCAGGTTGATGCCTTCCGACAAGCAGTCGGTGCAGACCAGGACGCGCCGCTCCTGCCGGCTGAGCTCTTCGACGCGCCGCTCGCGCTCTTCAGGCGGCAGCGAGCCGGTAATCGCTTCCACCGTGACGCCCTTGAGCTTGGCGCGCAGCACATCGGCAACATACTCCACGGTGGGAATGAAGCGGCAGAACACAATCGGGGCGCAGCCTTCCTTCAGCAGCCCCTGCACCAACTCCTCGGCCCGGCGCAGCTTGGCATCGTCGCCGCCCTTGAGCGCTTCGACCTCGTTGGCCAGCGCGAGTAGGCGTCGGCGCTCTGCGGACTCGGTACTGTCGGAGTCGGGGATGCTGCCCGGCACCACGTCCAGCCCTTCGGCGCTCTGATCGTCCAGGTCCAGGACTGCGCGGCGTCCCTCTTCGTCGATCGCCTCCTCGGTTTCCCCACTCGCGGTCACCGAGCGATTGCGTAAGGTCGCCGCAGCAGCAGCCGGACTTGAAGCGAGGGAGCGCAAGAGAGCCAAGGCGGACCACCAGCGAACCCGCTGGTGCCTGCGTTGCTGCAGCGTCCCGGCATCATCCACTTTCGTGGCGATAGGAAGGTTCTGCTGTCCACTTCCCGCGCCCGTGGCTGTGGGCGTGGGTGTAGATTCCACGACGGTTTCGCGGCAGTACTTCAGGACCCGTTCCAATAAGTCCCGATACTGCGGCTTGAGTGAGTAGTGCGCCTCCGCCGTTTCGCGATCAGGAAAAGGGGTCTCCGTATCCATGTACGCTTGCAGGTCGCCACGCCGTCTCTGCACAAAGTGACGGGCCAACTGCTCGCGGTGGCGGCGGTTTTCATCACCGCCCAGATCCTCGGGCAGCTCGCGCAGGGTGGGGTCGAGCAGGCTCAAGAGAGAGCGGAATGTCTCTTGATTGCCGCTGTGGGGAGTCGCGGTAACCAGGATCAGATGCCGTGACTGATCCTGAGCGAGTTCTCGAAGCAGCTCATGGCGTAGTTGACCGGCCCCACGTCCGCCAGAGGCAGCACAGCCGTGTGCTTCGTCGACAATGACGAGCTCTGGGCAGGATTGGCGGAACTCGAAGCGCCTGCGCTCCTGCTTGATGTAGTCGGTGGAGACAACGGTGTATGGATAGCGTTGAAAGATGGAGCTGCGCAGATCTTCGCGCTCAAGCCGCGCTGCGGTGCCGGAGAGGACCAGCGCTGCATCCAGATGGAACTGCTCGCGCAGGGCTCGCTGCCACTGCTCCCCCAGGTGCGGTGGACACAAGACCGTGAAGCGCTGGATCTCGCCGCGATCGATAAGCTCCCGCGCGATCAAGCTGGCCTCAACGGTCTTTCCGATACCGACGTCATCGGCGATAAGCAGCCGCACCGGGTCTTGCTTAAGCGCCATGAGTAGCGGCACCAGCTGATAGGGACGCGGTTCGACTGCAATGCGGGCCAGCGACCGAAACGGTCCCGCCCCAGCGCGAAAGCCCAGTCGCACGGCATCCCGAAGCAGCGAGGCCGATTGGTGGTTACCCAGATCGCGCCGCGGATCGGGCAGTGGAAACTCAGCGGGCACCACATCTTCAAAGGGCCGGCCATCTGTCCCCTTGCCGACGAAGATGCCGGTGATCTCATCCTCATTGCCGCCGAGTGGGCGCAGGACCAACAGATCGGCGGATTGGCTCGACTCGGGAAGCACTACCCACTCGCGCCCGCGGGCACGGACCAGGGATCCGACGGAGAAATTCACTTTTTGGCCTCCGCTGTGACCAGATTCTGCAGGAAACGGCTGACCTTGCCGGTCCAAGTAAGCAGCAGTTCGTCCCGTGCTCTGGTCATGGCAACATAAAGCAGCTGACGCTCACGCTCTTCGGCTTGCTCGCGATCCAGTGGATCCGTTCGACCACGCAACGCGGTGGGACTTGGCAGCGAACCGTCGCCACAGTCGAGCACTACGACGGCTTTGTACTCAAGACCCTTGGCGCGGTGCATGGTCCCAAGCTGAAGGCCCGTGGCCGCGTTACCATCATCTTCGGACAACAACTGCGACTCGATCTGGTTCCTGCCGAGTACGGCACGCAGTTCCTCAATGCGTCGAGCTGTGCGGGCAAAGCACGCAACCTCCGCTGGCTGCAACCCACGCTGAAACCGCTCACGCAGCCAGGCGACAATTCCCTCGTTTTCCGCCTCTGCCGAACCAAAGCCTTTCAGCGTCGGGTGTGGCCCACGAAGCAGACTTCGGGTGCCACGCCGGCTTTCCTGCTCGCCGTCCATATCATCAGCCGCCTCACCGAGTACGCGGTCCGCCAAACGACGAATCTGCTCAGTCGTGCGGTAGTTGATGCGCAGGGTATGCGAGCGTCCGCGGACATCGATCCCCAGGCCGGTGAGGGTGAATCCCCCTGGATAGATTCGTTGGCCGGTATCTCCGGCAAGCAAGAGCTGACCAGCATTTGCGGCGCACAGTGCTTTGGCAAAGCGTAGCTCTGCGGGTTTCAAGTCCTGGACTTCATCGATCAGAACGGCTTGATACGGACTCTCGATCTTGCCTTCGGTCAGCAAAAACTCGGCACGTCGACACAGGCCAGCAAAGTCTAGAAGCGAGCGCTCATCCAGTCGGTTGTAGACTTCGCCAAACAGTCGCCACAGATCCTTGCGCTCGCTGACTGACAAGCCGCGCCCACGGCCCGTACGACGCGCGGCCCGGTACTCGTCCCAGGTTCGCAGTCCTTGCTGTTGGATCACGCTCTCCCATTCCGCGCGCACGAAGGATTCCTCGAAGTGCGCTGCATGCAAGGGGCGTAGGGAATCGAGGAGGGCTTCAGTTTCCTCGGGCTGGGCAACTCGTAGCCTCGGATTCGACTTGCGAACAAGGTCTAGTGCCTGCTTGTGAATCGTCGAAACCGTGATGCGCGACAATTCATCTGGCGTGCAGAGCTTTCGCAGGTTGCGCTGCAAATTTTCGCACAGCGTCGAAACAAAACTGGTCAAGAGCACGCGCTGGCCGCGTCGGCTGAGGTATCTAGCTCGATGGAGCAGAACAACGGTCTTACCGGTGCCTGCTGAACCAGAGACTTTGACGGGACCTCGCGGAGCAGCCTCCACGACTTCCCGCTGCGATGGATGAAGAAACGCGATCCAACGGTCCAGCGGTGCAGCGAGTGCGGCCGCAAGTCCTGCCGCATCTTCGACGACATAGAACTGCGAGCGTGTATCCGTGCTCTCCGTTAGTGGGCGATCTATCGCCAGTGGTGCTGGCGGCGTGACCAGCTTCCCAGCAGCTAGGTCAATGATGCGCAGGGCCACATCTGCCGGCAGTTTCTCAACTACCGAGGCAAGCTGCTCATCATCATCGGTGACCGTGCGCAGGGTAGGCAGCCAGTTCTCTGGAATACCCAGGCTTAGAAGGTATGCATCGCTCTGTTTGTCGACGGGAAAGAGCGGCGGCTTGGCCGGTTCGACATGGACGACTCTCTCGACCTCGCGAATGGTCTCGACCGACTCGACAATTTGCAAAGCGCCAGTTACCGGATGACGCCCGACGTCGCGACGCTCCGCCCAGCGGTATGCAGGGTCATGGTGGTCGACGTGCAAAAGCACCCAGGTATCGCCGTCCTTGTGCAGAATGACCCGCAGATCCTGATTCACCCGACCGGACCACAGGCCCTTGGAGCGTGCTGCGGTGATGGTGTGGAGCTGAATACCGGGCTGCGCGGGGTTCTTATAGAACTCGTTGATGAATGTCATGACCGCAGCCTGCTCATGGGTCGAAAGCCGCGCGACCGCAGAGAACAGCCCAGGGTCGATCAGTAGCTGGGTGGTCATGAGCGATCCTCCAAGGCCGCTAGAATGCGCGATGCTAGATCCGCCATGTCCGCACGCACGCGTAGGACGCGGTGTCCCTGCCCCCGCAGTGCAGCCGCGACGGCCGCTGCCGTGGGCTCCTCGTTGTCGACTAGGTATGCAATGGCGGCTCCGCGGGCGATCTTCGCCAGGTACTGATCGACTACGCGTCCCTGCTCTACAACCTCTTCACCGGGCGGCGCGCGGTGTAGCGGTTCGGCATGGCGCACGAGCAAGGGGCGGGCAAGCGCTTGCCCGCCCCTTGCTCGTGCCTGCCGCCTGCCGGTCCGGTGTGCTATGAGGTCGCGACGGCT
>DAORCZ010000781.1:0-4387 GCA_035345735.1 Pseudomonadota bacterium
ACTCCTGCTGTGGCCGATTGCGAGCACCGTCGGGAGTAATCGTCGCATGCTTGCCCTCGAGGAGCTTCAGCAGCCCCTGCTGCACGCCCTCGCCGCCGACGTCGCGGGTGACCGATGGGCCGCCTCCCTTGCGCGCGATCTTGTCGATCTCATCGATGCAGATGATGCCGCGCTGAGCTCGCTCTACGTCGCCATTGCTGTTGCGATAAAGCGCCTTGATAACGCTTTCAACGTCCTCGCCTACGTAACCAGCCTCAGTCAACGTAGTGGCATCAGCGATCGCAAAGGGAACATCAAGCTTACGCGCTAGCGTCTGAGCCAGCAGCGTCTTGCCACACCCAGTGGGACCGATGATGAGGATGTTGCCCTTCTGGATCTCAACATCGCCCGTCCGACCGCGTGACTGAAGCCGCTTGTAGTGGTTGTATACTGCGACGGAGAGTGCCTTCTTTGCACGCGACTGACCCACGACATACCGGTCAAGCTCATCCATCACCTCTTTGGGTTTGGGGAACTTGGGACGTTCGTGGGTATCCTCTTTCGAGAGGATCTCGTTACAAAGCGCGACGCACTCATCGCAGATGAAGACCCGCGGCCCAGAGATGAGCTTGCGGACCTCCCGTCGTCGTTTGCCACAGAATGAGCAGTGGAAGTCGTCCATACAGGTTGGCCTGAAGCCGCTGTGGCCTCAGAGGTCTCTTGCATAGTACCCGCTGCAGCCAAAGTACAGAAGGTTTTTTGCGCCCGGGCGGGAATTAGCTGGCGATTCTTCCTCGCTCTGCGGAGTTCCAAGCTTCTGCTTGGCCCCCCAGGCATTGCATGTCAGACGTTCGGTAGCACATCGCTCAATGCTCGATGCGGTACCGACGCCCGGTCACGCAAGCACCGAAACACAATGTCAACTCTGCCCACGAGCCCATCCCTTCAGACTCTTTCATCATGTGGTGGGCAGGCCGACGGTGGGTTTGGTGGGACTCGAACCCACGACCAACGGCTTAAAAGGCCGCTGCTCTACCACTTGAGCTACAAACCCTGGACTCGCGCGAGGCGAGCGCTTCCTACCATGCAACTCGATCCGAGGTCAACCACCCATTCTGCTGACGCCCCCTGATTGGCCACCGGCCCCTCGCCCAAACACCAGCCGCCGAATATTCCCCCCGGCGTGACCAACATCAGGCCGTCTCTGCACAGCGCAGGCGATCAGGCCTGGCCCTCCTTGACCGAATGGCGGTCGAAAGACTAGCGTGTTGGCCATGCCCAACTCGTCCTCTGCGCCCTCTTCTACTGGGAATGTCGCCAACACGACCAGCCGCGGCACTGTGCTCATCGCGGATGACGATCCCGAGATCCTGACGCTGCTGTCGATTCGCCTCACCAAACGTGGATACACGGTTCTGGAGGCAGCAGACGGGTTGCAGACGCTACAGGTGGCGCGGGCTCGTCACCCAGATCTGGTCCTGCTCGACGTCATGATGCCCGGCAAAAATGGCTGGGAGGTGGCGCGTGAACTGCGGGGCGATCCGTCGCTGGCGGATATCGGAATCGTGATGTTGACGGCGATCGGCGAGAAGGTCAACGAGATGACCTCACCGCTCTACGGCGCCGATGATTACATCGACAAGCCGTTCAACTTCGAGGACCTAGAGAAGAAGATCGCCCGTGTCATCGAGGGACGCCGCTCTGGCCGTAGCGAACCAGAATCGCCGCGACGGCGCTAAGACGGCCTGTTCTCCAGGCTACGCCTTAGGCAGACGCCCGGAAGGAAGCCGCCTCTTCCCAATAGAGAGGTGACATTCCTGCCAGTTTGCGCACGTTTCCCCCTGCTACCCTGCCTCGCCCCCTCCGTTTTCTGCACTCCGACGTCGAATCCAGTCAGTGACAGAGCCCGCTTTTTGCGGCTACAATGGGTCTCTCGGAGTTTGCAACTTGGCCAAGCTGATTCTGCTAACCGGGGGAATCCGCAAGGAATTCGACCTTGGCGATTTCAACACGATCGGTCGCCACCCCGACAATTCGGTGCAGATCCTTGACCGCATCGTCTCGAAAGAGCATGCGCACGTCATCAAACAAAGCGATGGCGGCTTCATGCTCAAGGATCTGGGCTCGCTCAACGGCACGTATATCGGCAACACCCGCATCCACGAGCAGATCCTCAAGCACGGCGACGAGATCACCATGGGCTCGACGCGCCTGCTGTTCAGCGACCGGCCGAGCACGGAGGAGTCGCTCCACCGCGTCACGATCGCGCCAAGCAGCATCAACGAGAGCCATATCCGGCACAAGGTAGACGCCGACAAGTCCGAGCGCTTCCTGCCGGTCAAAGACCTGCCCATCGACACCCTCAAGCGCGACTATGAAAAGCTCCGCATCGCGCACGAGCTTGGGCAGGCGATCATGGGCATCCTCGACTTAGAGACGCTGCTGCCCAAGATTCTCGATAAGTCGTTCGAGCTTCTGCCCGCCGACCGCGGCGTCATCCTGCTGATGGAGGGCGGCGTCCTTCAGCCGAAGTACGTCAAGCACAAGAACCCCAAGCAGGCGCACGAGCAGATCGTTCTATCGAACGCCATCCTCAATGAAGTCACCGGCCAGAAGCGCGCCGTGCTGTCTTCGGATGCCAGCATGGATGCGCGCTTCGTCGGATCGCACTCGATCATCATGCAGGGCATTCGCTCGACGATGAGCGTGCCACTGATGCACGGCAACGAGCTGCTAGGAGTCATGCACCTCGACTCTCAGATCGCGGCCAACGCCTTTACCGAAAAAGATCTGCAGCTCTTCAACTCGATCGCCAACCAGGCCGCGGTCGCCATCCAGAACGCCCGCCTCGCCAAGAAGATCGAGGAAGAGGCTAAGACGCGCGCCCAGTTCCAGCGCTTGCTGTCGCCCAAGCTCGTCGAGCAGCTGGTCTCCGGTCAGCTCCACCTCGAAAAAGTCGGCGAGCTGCGCGAAGTCACCATGCTCTTTTCCGATATCCGCGGCTTCACTGCCATGTCGGAAAAGGCCAAGCCAACCGAGATCGTCGCCATGCTCAACGAGTACTTCGAGAGCATGGTCGACATCCTGTTCCGCTGGAACGGCACCCTCGACAAGTACGTTGGTGACGAGCTGATCGGTCTGTTTGGCGCCCCCGTCGCACTGGAAGATGCTGCTTGGCACGCCGTGCAGTGCGCCATCGACATGCAGGCCGCGCTGCGCGACTTCAACCACTCCCGTCAGAACAAGGGGTTGGAGCCGATCCACGTCGGTATCGGCATCAACACCGGCATGGTGGTTAGCGGCATGATCGGCTCCTCCCGCACCATGCAGTACACGGTCATCGGTGACGCCGTGAACACGGCAGCTCGCCTGTGCTCGCTGGCCAAGCCGTCCGAGATCATCGTCAGCGAGACCACCATCGCCTCCGTCGCAGACAAGGTCGAGATGATCGCGCTGCCGGCCACCAAGGTGAAGGGCAAGGCGCAGGCGCTGCGCATCTACAACGTCATCGGCCGCAAGGGCGATCCCAGCGGATTTTTCACCAAGGAAATGACGCGCCCCGGGTAAGCCCGCGATAGGCTGGTGGCGTGCGCACCTCCTCCCCGTGGCTGGTCCTGTTTTTGGTGCTGTCGAGCCTGTGGCCTGCTGTGGCACCGGCTACCGAGGCGGCCCCCTGCGACGGCAACAGCTCGCTCGATCTGCTGAGTGAGTTTTACTCGCTGAGTCGCGATGCCGCCGATCGCTACGCGGCTCTCAGCGACGCCCTCGCCCGTGATCACGCCACCGTCGCTCCGCTGGTCGCTACCCTGCCCGAGCCAGGTCTGGGGTTCGATGGGGGTGTGGAGGCGATCACTTCCGCCTTGGGCGAGGCCGGCTTCACGCTGTCGCGCTACACCCTGCCCTGGTCCAGCAGCAAGGAGCGGGGCGCAGAGAACTGCCACGCTGAGCAGCCCGGACGCGCCCTGCTGATCCAGTCCCCGCCGACCGGCGGGCGCTCCCTGCTACTTCTCTACTTCGTCAGCGAATCTCCGACGGCGGGCGTGCAGCGCGCGCCCTTTTTGCGAGCCCTAAGCGAGATCAACGATCTTCGCGACCGCTTGCCTGCGGGGGGCTGCACCGCCTGCTCTCCCCTCCGCTTGCTGGCGCCCTCGTTTTCTGGGTCCGTGGCGTCGCTGGAACAGCTGCTGGAACAGCCGGCTGCGCTGCGCTCGTCCTTCACCATTCTTTCCGGCCGAGCCACCGACGGCTCGATCCAGCAGGTCCTCGAATCGCACAGCCGCCCCGATCGCGCGGTCAGCTTCCAAGCCACCGTCATCCCCGACGAGGTCCTGCAGACCGAGTTCTACTGCTACCTCACCGAGACGATGGGAGCCAGCGATCACGACATCGCGGTCCTCGTCGAGTCGTC
>DAORCZ010000782.1:0-4387 GCA_035345735.1 Pseudomonadota bacterium
CAGACCTTCTTTTTCACCGGCGGCATCGTCAAGCGCATCCTCAACTTCGGGGCTCCAGCGCCGATCGATGTCGAGATCCTGGGCTACGACCTAGAAACCGGCGCTGACTATGCCCGCAAGCTGCGAGCCCGCCTGTCGCAGATGAAAGACGGCAGCGGGCGTCCGGTGCTCACCGATGTCCAGATCACGCGCGAAGAAAACTACCCGCAGCTCGACCTCGTCGTCGATCGCCAGAAAGCCGGGGTCAGTGGCATCACCGTCGAACAGGTGGCGCAGACCGTGCTGGCCAGCATGACTGGAAGCTCGCAGTTCGCGCCGGTCCGCTTCCTCGATCAGAGCACCGGCAACGAGTATCCGATCAACGTCCGCCTCAACGACTCGGGCCGCAGCGAGACCTCGGACCTAGCTGAGCTTTACCTGCGAGGGACCACGCCGAATTCGGCTGCCGCATCGGCGCAGGGATCACTGATCGCGTTGGGGAGTGTCGCGCGCATCGAGCGCAATGCGGGCCCGGTGCTGATCTCGCGCAAGTACCTGCAGCGCATCGTCGATGTCACCGCCAACATCGCCGCCACCAGCAGCCTGGGCGAGGCCGCCACCGCGGTGCAAGCCGTCATCAGCGAGCTGCCCCCCCCCGACGGATTTTCGGTGCGCGTCGGCGGTCAGGCGGAAGCGCAGCAGCAGGCCTTCGCCGGCCTGACCTGGGCGGCGCTGCTCGCCATCGTGCTTGTGTACATGGTGCTGGCCTCGCAGTTTAAGTCGCTGCTGTCGCCGCTCATCATCCTGTGCAGCGTGCCGCTGGGGCTGGCTGGCGTGCTGATCATGCTGTGGGCGACCGGCACCACGCTGTCGGTCAACAGCTTCATGGGCATCATCATGATGGTCGGCATCGTCGTCTCAAACGGCGTGCTCTTGGTCGACTACGCCAACGTGCTGCGCCGCCGCGGCAGCGGACTGGAGGCCGCCACGGTGGAAGCCGGCCGCACTCGCCTGCGCCCGATCCTCATGACCACGGTGGCGACCATCGTCGGCCTGCTGCCGATGGCGCTCGGCATTGGCGAAGGCAGCGAGACCAACCTGCCGCTGGCCCGCGCCGTCATCGGCGGCCTCACCGTCTCGACCTTCTTCACCCTGTTCTTTATCCCGGCGCTCTACAGCCTGCTCGGCCGCTTCACCTCGCCCGGCTCCGACGAAGATGACGAGCTGATGAGCCAAAGCCAAGAGGTCTCTAGCCTGCGCCAGCCGAAGAGGGGATAGGGCCGAAAGCGATCCTAGATCTCGACCAGCACGATGGCATCGCCGTTCTTTGCCGCGCGGCCGTGGACGGTGACTTGGATGCGGCCGGATGCGGCTTCAGACACCGCAGAATCGTCGAGAGCGGGTGCCGGAGCGGTCATCGAAAAGATCGTCGAGCGACCGCAAAAGCGGGTAGGGGCGTGGCCGGGACTGGTCTCGCCGCCGTAGGTGTTGGCGGCCGCGAAGACGCCGGCGAAACCGCGCAGGCGATAGCAGTAGTAGGGCAGGACGTCGCTGCCCTGATCGAGCCAGTTGGTGCAGAAGGCGACGACCAGCGGGCTTTGCTGCACCAGAAATTCGGTGAAGCGATCGTCGTTCAGATCCATACAGATGCCGACGGTCAAGCGGCCGAAGGGCGTCTGCAAGATGGGGTACGGCGTGTCGCCTTCCGTCGCCCAGGTGGTGTCAGCGGTGAACAACAAGCGCTTGCGATAGTTGCAAAGCAGCGCGCCATCGGGCGACAGCACGCGCGCCGAGTTGTACAGGCGCGGCGGCGCAGGGGTTGAGCCGGTGGGGGGCGATGGATCCTGGCTCTCCCCGATCTCGGGATAGCCGCAGACCAGATAGATGCCGTGGCGCTGCGCGAGTTCGCTCAGACGAGGAAAAGCCCCACCGCGGGCGGTCTCGCAGTGCGGCAGGATGGCGGCGGCGTTCTCGAACAGGTAGCCGGTGTAGGCCATCTCGGGACAGACGACCAGCGAGGCACCGGCGGCGGCGGCTTCGTCGATCAGCTGACACAGCGCAGCCAACGAGGCCGCGGGCTGATCCTTGTGCGCCTTGAACTGCAGCGCCGCGATCCGTGTCACCGCGCCGCCTCGGGCTTGGCGGCCGACTTGGCCGGGGCGGGCTTGCCGGCCGGCGCCTCACCTAAGACGGTGGGCTGAGCCTGACGCAGCGTGGCCTGCGTCTTGCGCAGACCGGCGATGCGCGCTTCCGATGCACGCTTCAGCAAAGGCGCAGCGCCCGGCTTGGTGGAGAGGAGCTGGATCGCCGTCTCCAGCGAGTCGATGGCAGCCGGGATCTGCCCCAGCCCCTGCAGCAGGCTGGCCCGCAACTCCAGCATGGTCACGCGCCGCGGCCCCTGGGCCAAAGACAGCGCGCGATCGATCGACTTGAGCCCCTCATCGAGCCGCCCCATATCGAGGTACAGCCGGGCCAGTCGGGCCGGCGGATTGTAGTCGTGCGGCATCTGTCGCGCCGACGCGAGCAGCATGGTCTCGGCGGGCGCGTAGCGCTTAAGGCGGCGGTAGCACTCCAGGCGATGCGCGTCGTAGGTTGCGGCAGCGATGGGATTTTTGGCTTGGGCCGCCGCGGCTTCGAGCATGCTCAGACGCTCTCCCGCATAGCGATCGCCCCCTGCGCTATCGCCCAGGCCATCGGCCAGATCGATCAGCGTGCCGTAGCCATCCGAGCGATCGTCCGGCAAGAGCGGCGCTTGCGAATCGCGCACCACCGCTTCGAGATGGCTCCGCAGCTGACGGCGCAGCCGCTGACGCAGATCGGCATCGGGCAGGCGACCGGCACAGTCGGCACCGTAGGAAAAGAAATCCGTCGCCGCAGCGCTGCGTCCGACGTCGGTATGGGCCAGATCCGCCAGCTCGGCACAGGCGCGATAGTCGCCCGACTCTCGCAGGGCTTGGATCTGTCCCAGACGAGCCCGCGGCAGCGTGGCGGGGCTGTTCTGGCTAGCTGCCGCTTGCGCGTAAAGCAGCGCCGCCTTCGCGGTATCCGAGGCCGCCGCCGCTGCATCGGCCTGGGACAGCAGCGCCTCGGCGGTGGCGGTCTGCGTGCGCAGCAGATCTTCCAGGCGGGCCCGTAGCTCGGGCGCGGTCATCGCCCCAGTGAAGCGCGCCACGACTGCATCGCCGCGCCCTGGATCCAGTACCAAGATCATCGGCAGGCTGCGGACCGGAAAGCGCTCGACGAAGGCGGCATTGCGCGGCAGCTCGGTATCGATCGACAGGTAGACGAAGCGATCGGCAAACGGCTGCAGAGTGGCATCGGGGAACACCAGGTTGCGCATCGATAGGCAGGTGTGACACCACGGCGCCCAGGTATCGATGAACAGCAGGCGACGACTCTCAACGGCTCGCCGCTGCGCAGCGGCAAAGTCATCTTCGATAAAAGGCAGCACGCTCTTGGGTCCGGCGACTACCGGCTCCGATCGCTGAGCCCAGGCCGGGCTGCCTCCGTCGCCCGCGACCACCGGCAGCGGACCCACCGCCCCCCCGGCAAGGAGGGCCAGCCCCACGAGTCCCCATCGTCGCCTGCGCCCTATCTGTGCACTGCCTGGCAAGCCGTATCGAAGCATGTCTCACGGTACACAGCCGGGGAAGCGGCAGCAACAAAGCCGAGCGACCGGCCCGCCTTGCCGACCCGCACGACCGGCCCACGCGACCCACCGCATCGAATGGGTAGAGTCGCGCACAACGCCGCCCCGCTGCGGGGCTGACCGTGTTACCTTCTTCGCTATGAGAATAGGTGAACGTCTGTCGGCGCTGGCTATATCGGACATCCGCGCGATGAGCCTGCGCTGCCAAGCCAAAGGCGGCATCAACCTAGGCCAAGGAGTCTGCGATCTGCCGACCCCGGCCCTGGTCGCCGAAGGGGCCATCGCCGCGATCAACGCGCACAAGGCCATCTATGCCCCGCCGGCCGGCATCGCCGATCTGCGTCAGGCGGTGGCGCAGAAGATCCAGCGCGACTACGGCCTCAGCTATGAAGCCGAGAGTGAAGTGCTGATCACAAGTGGCGCCACTGGCGGCTTTGCGGCCGCGCTGATGGCGCTGTGCCAGCCCGGCGATGAGATCATCCTGTTCGAGCCGTTCTACTCGTATCACCTCAACACCGTGCTGGCCCTGGGACTTACGCCGGTCCTCGTGCCGCTGTCACCGCCCGACTGGCGCATCGGCAAGAGCGAGCTAGAAGCCGCGATCACCGACCGCACGCGCGGCATCGTCGTCTGCTCGCCGTCGAATCCTTCCGGCAAGGTGGTGACCGCGCTGGAACAAGAGATGCTCGCCGAGCTGTGCAAGAGCGAAGACCTGATCGCCTTCACCGATGAGATCTACGAGCACATCGTCTTCGACGG
>DAORCZ010000783.1:0-2172 GCA_035345735.1 Pseudomonadota bacterium
TTGGCGAAGGCCTCGGCGACGAAGGTCTTGCCGGTGCCCATCGGGCCGGTGAACAAGAGGCCCATCGGCACGCGATTGCGACGGCCCTCGCGGATGTTCTTGGCGATCTGCGTCAGGTCTTTTTTGACCTCTTCCATGCCGCCGACGACTTCGAAGCCGTGCTTGGGCTCGACGAATTCGATGAGGCTGTAGCACTCGCGCTCGATGATCTCGCGCTTGCGAGCGGCGATCAGGCGCAGCACTTCGCGGCGGGCATCGCCGTCGCTGGCCGGGGTGGCTGGGCCCTCGGGGGCAATCAGGCGGCGGATCTCGCTCTTGGGCATGCCGCGGGTGATCTGGGCCAGCTTGCCGGCACGCTCTAGCGCGACGGGGCCGCCGCCGAGAAGCTCCGTGATGTACTTGGTGCGCTCGGCTTCGTCGTCGGTGCCGGGGTCGCTGGGGGCGAGGATGCCCTTGACCTGGATCGACTTGAGGCCGGCGGTCACCTCGGTCATCACCTCGACCTCGTCGGCTGGCATGTCGGGGCGGATGTGCTTGAGCAGCGCGGCGCGCTCGGCATTGCCGGGGATCGGCACCTGCACCGTCGCTACGCGTGGGTTCGCGACCAGCTTGGGATGCAGCTCCGACAGGTTTTCGACCAGCAGGAATATCAGGCTGTCGTTCTTGTCGATGGCCGGCAGGGTCGACCAGCGCTGCAGCGTGACGACGGTGGCGCGATCGTCGATGGTCGAAAAGCTGGTCTCGCCAGCCGGGGCCACGGTGTCGGCGTACTCGATGACCAAGGCCACGTTGTTCTGCGTCAAGAGCAAGCGCTCGATGAGCGGCAGCACCTTGGCCGGCTCTTTGGTGATCAGCAGATCCTCAAAGCCGCTCGGGATCTTGCCGCGCACAAACTTCACGCCGGTCGAGACGTTGTACAGCGCGACCAGGGTCTTCTTTTCCAGCAGCACCTTGCACAGAAACTCGGGGCAGGACAGCAGGCGCTCGTCGGGGCTGCGCTTGTCATTGCTGCCATCGGGATCGTCCAAGATCAGATCGTGGACGTTGCCGTGCAGCACGAACTGCGAAGACTCGCCACGCAGGTAACGGCGGCGAATCTCGTCCGCCCACGACGGCAGGCGGCTGGTCTTGGCAAGCGGCATGGTGCTCATGTCTGTCTCTCCCCATCAAAAAAGCGAAGGCTGGGTGGTTGCGGCCTTAGCGGCTGGTCGTCTGACCCAGACCCGCAAAGACGCTGTCGGTCTCTCGCGCCGCCTCGCGCACGGCGGCCACCCCTTCGCGCAGGTTATCCAGTCGATCGCCGAGCTGAGTCACCTCGTTCATCGAGACGATCTCGTCAGCGAGCAGAGAAAACGTGTTCTCGATCAGATCCATCTGGCCACGGGCCGTCTGCAGGCTGCGCCGCAGCTCTTTGTAGCGATCCTTGCGCTGCAGCAGCACCGACAGATTTTTCTGCGCCACGGTGCGCCGCTCATCGCCAAGTGGCAGCTTTTCGACCTGCAGCTGATAGCGCCGAATATCGGCTTCGATCTCTTCCAGCTTGAAGGTGTCCAGGTAGCGATCGTAGCGGGCGCACAGCGTCGAAAGCTCCAGAAAATCATCGACCACTTCGTCGAGCTTGCCGAAGTCGGCCGACAAGAGCTCCACCGAAAAGCTGGGGTTGTCCTGGGCCAGCTTTTGGATCTTCATCTGCAGGTCGCGCAGGCTCAGCGCGCGGACCTTTTCTTTGTCAGGCAGGGCCGCGAACTTCTGCGCCTGACGCTTCTTGTGCTCAGCGGCTTGCTCCGATTCCCAGATGCGGTCCCAGACGGTGCGGCGCAGGACCTTGGAGTCGGGCGCAAACAGCATCCACAGCGCCTCGCCAGCCGCCGCCAAAAGCCCCAGCCACCACTGGCCAGTAGCCGCCGCCGCGACGCCTGCGCCCGCGAGGAGCGACAGGTTGTACGGGTTCACGAACGCGTAGCGATAGTAGGGCGGCGTCTCTTTGGCGAGCTTGCCGGCGGATCCCGCGCCCCGTCGCGCCAGGGCATTCATCAGGCTGCTGTTTTTATCGTCCGCCATGGGCCCTCGATTGTGCTCACTTTGCCGCCGCGGTGGCCGGTGCCGCGGTCTCGGCAGGAGGGGCGTAGAGCAGCTTCAGCAAGCGCTCCTCGGCCTCGCGAAACTGGGGGC
>DAORCZ010000783.1:2272-4377 GCA_035345735.1 Pseudomonadota bacterium
GGAGGGGCGTAGAGCAGCTTCAGCAAGCGCTCCTCGGCCTCGCGAAACTGGGGGCTGGCCTTGAGCGACAGCGATCGATCCTCAAACGTCGGCATGTCGATGCGGTGCAGGATGCGCGCCGGTCGCCGCGACAGCACATAGACGGTGTCGGCCAGATACACGGCTTCCGAGACGTCGTGCGTGACGAACAGGATGGTGTTGTCTTCGCGGTGCGAGATGTCGATCAGCATCCCCTGCATCTCCCAGCGGGTCTGCGGATCCAGCGCCCCAAACGGCTCATCCATCAGCAGGAGGGCCGGCCGATTGATCAGCGTGCGAGCAATCGCCACGCGCTGCTTCATGCCACCCGAGAGCTGCTTGGGAAAGGCGCCGGCAAACTGCCGCAGGCCGACGCGTTCCAGGATCTTGAGCGCCTGGGCTTGCCGCTCGCCGGCGGGGATGCCGCGCAGGCGCAGGCCGTATTCGACGTTCTCTTGCACGGTCAGCCAGCCAAACGAGGTGTACTGCTGAAACACCATGCCGCGATCGGCACCGGGCGATTCGACGAGGTGGTCGCCGACGTGCACCGTGCCACGAGTCGGCGGCAGCAGGCCGGCCACCGTCTTTAAGATCGTCGACTTGCCGCAGCCCGATGGACCCAAGAAGACGACGATCTCGCCCTTGCCGGGCTTGTCGGGGATGTCGAACGAGACGCCGCGCACCGCTTCGACATCGTCACCGCCGCGACCGCGATAGGTCACGTGCAGATCATTGACGGCTAGCTTGAGCTTCACCTCAGCGGCGGGCGGGGGGCTCTGCGGCTCAGCCATGGCTCGCCTCGCGCCAGGGGAAAAAGACGCGCGACAGGGCCCGCAGCAGGCCATCGGTGCCCAGGCCAATCACGCCGATGATGATCACGCCGGCGAACATCTCCGAGGTCTTGAGGCGATCGCCGGCCAGCTTGATGAGGTAGCCGAGGCCGCGCGTGGTGTTTACAAATTCGGCCAAGATCACGTAGGTCCAAGCGATGGCGTTCATCACCCGGAACGAGTCGAAGATCTCGGGCAGCGCCGACGGCAACAACACCGACAGGATGACCTGGGTACGACTGGCGCCCAGGGTGCGTGCGGTCTGCACCAGCTCTTCCGGCACGGCGCGAATGGCGCTGACCACGACGGGCAGCAGGTAGACAAAGACGCCCAGAAACAGAAAGGCGAGCTTCTGTCGCTCGCCGATGCCGAACCACAGGATGGTCAGCGGAATGAAGGCCGAGATCGGCATGTAGCGCAGCGGCGCCATGATCGGCTCGACGGTGCGATTGATCGGCTCGTAGGCGCCCATCAGGACGCCGAGCGGCAGCGCCACCGCCGCGGCCAGAAGGAACGAGATCACGATGCGAACGGTCGACACCATCGCCGCATCCAGCAGCACGCGCTCGCCGGTGAACAGGTCGCGCACCAGCACCCGCAAGACCTCGATCGGCGACGGCAGAAACAGCGCGCCGATCAGCGGTCGCGGCCCACTGGTCAAGGCCAGCCACAGCCCCAAAAGGACGAGTGGTGTCACCACGCCCAGCCAGAACTGATAGCTGGCGGGCAGGGGCTTGCGCAGCGACCAGATCGGCTCGGCCGAGCGCACCGGTGCGGCCGCCCCCGCCGGCTTCTTGTCCCCCCCATCGCGCGTCGCAGTCTGCCCTTCTGCCATGCTCTTCCCCGCAGGTGTTGGGTTGCGTCAGGCCCTGGTTACTGGACGTTGAGGATGACCTTGATGTCGGTGCGGCGGTTCTGCTGCCGACCGGCCTCGTTGCTGTTGGGGGCCACCGGATTGTCGGCGCCATGACCGATGGTCTGGAAGCGCTTCTCTTCGATCTTGAAGTTCTTGATCAGGTAGTCCTTCACCGAGTCAGCGCGACGCTGCGACAGCGTGCGGTTGGCGGCGCGCGAGCCGGTGGCATCGGTGTTGCCTTCGATGCGCAGGTAGGTGTTGCCAAAGGCGATCATCGTCTCGCCCAGCTGATCGAGGACGAAGTGCGAGCCGTTCATGATCTCGTCGCTGGCCGGGGTGAAGTAGATGCTCAGCGACTTGTTGACGATGGCGCGCTCCTTGGCCGGATCGACCTTCTTTTT
>DAORCZ010000784.1:0-4370 GCA_035345735.1 Pseudomonadota bacterium
ACGGCAACTGCCCGCGCAAGGACGACATCACGCTCGTCGTCGCGCAGCTCGTCTAACATCAGACAGCTACCTGTTCGATGCTTTTCGGCGCTGTGACGCGGCCAGACCCTGAGCAGAATGCTCTGCGTCTGTTCAGTCGCTAGAAGCGGGAAGTGGAAAGAGGGGGTACTCGGCGAGGGCTGCGAGCCAGCAGGGGCCTGTTTGGGCGGGGGCTGCGAAGAGAATCCAGCCCGGCACGGTCTCCGAGCTGCTGGCCCGACGACTATCGGTACCCAGGGGCTCCGGCGCCGCGCGGAGGGGGCGCTCCGGTGTGAGTTCCACCGCCCGGCGAGCCGCCCGGGGCCGGACGATAGGCTGGGGCTCCCTGCCCACCTGCAGGCGCACTAGGCGCAGGACGGTAGGCCGGCGGCCCTGACGGCTGCGGCTGCGCCGGCTGAGGAGCCGGGCGGTACGCGGGGGCAGGCTGGGCGCCATAGCCAGGCTGGCCACCATAAGCAGGCGTCGGCTGAGCCGGCTGCGGTGCAGGGCGATAGGCCGGTGCGGGTTGGGCGCCATAGCCAGGCTGGCCGCCATAAGAGGGTGCTGGCTGAGGCGCAGGACGGTAGGCCGGCGCGGGCTGGGCTCCATAGGCGGGAGCGCCATAGGCGGGCGCCGGCTGCGGGGCTGGGCGGTAGGCCGGTGCGGGCTGAGCTCCGTAGGCCGGGGCTCCATAGGCAGGCGTGCCGTAGGCAGGCCTCGGTGGTGGTGCCGGCTGGTGGACGACCGGCCCGGGCGCGACATAGGCCGGCGGAGCAGGTGCAACCGGTACGGGGGCCGGCGCGACATAGGCGGGACGTGGGGCAGGAGCCGGCTGATAGACGGTCGGGCCGGGAGCCACATAGGCGGGCGGTGCCGGAGCGACCGCTGGCGGGACGACGTAGGCCGGCCGCGGTGCTGGCGCCGGCTGGTAGACCGTCGGCCCAGGCGAAACATACGCAGGCTGAGCCGGCGCGACGTAGGTTCCCGAGGACGGCGGAACTACGTATGTTCCGCCCGAGTTTGCCCAGTGTCCGCGGTAGTACGTGTTGCCGACATAGCGAGGAGCCACGTAGACATAGCCGGAGCGCGCCGGCGCGCAGTACCCGCGTCCCCAGTACCAGCGGCCGTTCCAGTCCCAGCGTCCCGGGACCCAGTTCGACCCGTAGCCGCAGGTCATGACCGCTTCGTACCGAGGCGCCGGTGGCGCCATGCTCACGGTCACCGGCGGCGGTGGCCCGTAGGGAACTTCAACCACGCTGGTCTCGTACACCGGCGTAGGTTCTACGTATGTCTCGGTATAGCAGCCCGCTAGACCAGCAATGCTCACAAGGGTGGCGCTCAGACGTCTCATGGGCACAGTCTCCTCTAGTACATCGGTCAATTTAACCGATCCGACGGGGCTCAGCGGCGATTTCTTCATCGCCGGTGCGCCGACGCCACACCGCCTGCGCAGGATCCACACCGGGGTAGCCAGGTGCGGGGTCAGCGGGTTTGGGGGGCGCCAGGCGTGTCGGATTCGCGCTGTCGCCCCAGATCCATCTGTTTGAGGCGAGCCACGCGCGACAAGAGCTGTGCTAACTCATCGCCTGGCAGGCGGTAGGCGACGTGAACTTCTGGCTGGTTGCGACGGGCATTTCGCGGGGCCGCCACCAGTTGCAGGGGTTCTAGGAAGTTTGCCAAGCCAATGAAGACGAGGGCAGGGCGCCGTCGCAGCTCCTGGGTTCGCTGCTGCAGCGAGCGAACGGCTTCGGAAGCGGCAGGCATCGTGCGATAGCCGACCACTACGCCTAGATCCAGCCCGTCCCCGACCGCGAGAGCCGCGCTGAAGAAGTCGGCATTGTCGGCCAACTCGGGTAGTCCTTGCAGGCGCAACTGGTCGCGCATCGGCTGCGGCATCAGCGCGGCGAGCAGTACGGCGGGGCGTCCGGTCTTGGCGCGCGGCGCGCGGCCCAGCGCATTCATCAGCTCGGCCTGGCCGCGTAGACCCTCCTCTTCACCGCGAAAGATATCGACCACCTGTCTTGTCGAGAGCCGACTGCCAAGCACGACGGTTTTTTCCGTCAGCATGGCCGCGGCAGCACTGTGGGCAGGGTCGAACGCGGGGAGGCCAGCTGCCATGGCGGGTTGTTGAGCAGGGGCAACCTCTGCCGCCTCGATTAGTGGGATGCCGTGGTACTCGACGGTCGCAGCCTGCCCAGAGCGCTTCCTTACGGCGGCGAAGATTCGCTCCTTGATGAGATCACCGCGTACCAGGATGGCGAGCTCCGGCGTGGCCGTACCCAGGCCAGAGATCCCGACGGCGACCGCCTCCAGCTGTAACGTCGGATGATCGCAGAGCTGTTCCAGCGACGAAACCGCGCCCGCCGGTAGCAGGGTCATGATCTCGTCCAGGCTCGCGAGCTGCCGCAAGCCGTTTGGCCCGCTGATGTCGATATCTAGAACCGCGTCGAGCCCGCGCGGCAGCAATGCCACGAGATCGGCGTCGCTGCGGCTCATCCGATCAAGGCTGCTTTTGATGTTGCTCCGCCCGCACCCAACCACCGTCGAAAGCGAGGCCAATAGGCAGCAAACCAGAAGCCAACTGCGTCGAGCCAAGTACATGCTGTGCCCAGGTTCTCACGTTCTGCAGTGGGTGCCAATCGACTGCCACCGATTGGAGAATCATTGCGCCAGCGCCCTAGCTTGGCTGAAATGCCATCCTTGTCTCCGATGAGTGGACATCGACGCGAGCTCGAACAGAGCGGAGAGATCGACGGCTTGTACTACGAGGTCCTGAGCTCCCGCGCTCCAAGCAGCGCAGCTGAACCAGGCGGAATGCGAGGGCAGGAACAGCCTCTCGTGGTTGCGTTGCCTGGCTTTCTCAGCGATGGGCGGCAGCTGAAGCGGCTGGCGCGTGAGCTTGGGCGACGGTGCCTCCTTGTCGATCCGCTGGGCTCTGGGCGCTCGCAAGCGCCGACCGACGCCAGTGAGTACGGCTGGCCGCGCCAAGTACAGCGCCTGCAGCAGGTGCTCGCAGCTTTGACCTCAGAGCCGGTCGATTTGCTGGGCTTTTCGATGGGCGGGATGTGGGCCCAGCATGCAATGTTGGCCGCCCCCGGCTTATTCGCCTCGGCAGTCTTGGTTTGCAGTGCGGGGCGACTCTCAGCTCGACAGCGCAGCATTCTATTTGGTCTGCAGGCGCTCTGGCGATCGGGTGCCGAACGGATCGATGTTTGGCGGGTCTTGGCTCCCCTGTTGTTCTCGGTGGAGTTCTTGGATCGCCCGAGCGCGATCGCGCTGCTGGAGATGCTGGCCAGCGATCCCCGATCGCACTCTGCGGCTGCTGAGCAAGGGCGCACCATCCCGCTGCTGCAGCTTGAGGCAATGCTGGCCCACGACGCATTGTCGGGGCTACATCGCGTGGTGGCAGCAACGGAGGCGAGGGGAGGGCCGCGCTGCGCAGTCATCGGCAGCGAGCTCGACATCCTGATGCCACCCGCCACCCAGCGTGAGCTCGCGCAGAGCCTCGGCTGTCCCCTGCATATCCTCAAGGGGGCCGGGCACACCGTCTGGTTGGAACAGCCGACCGAGCTCGCGACTATTCTGCGAGCTGCCCTCATGGGGACCTTGCAATTTGAGAGTGATTCCTCTCAATTGACAGCGGGGCATCGAAGCGGCTAACACCTTGCGCATGTCAGAGGACTTGGTTGTCCTGCGCGAGATCCTTCAGCGAGAGCTTGAGACGATCAACGCCTACGAGCGCATGCTGTCGCGGATCGCCGACCCCAACCTGCGTCAGATCATCGAACACGTCACCGACGAAGAGCGCGAGCACGTAGCGGAGATGTATGAGCTGATCATGGAGCGCGATGAGCGGCAGCGATTGCGTGCAGCGGATGGCCGGGCCCAGCTTGCTGGAATGTCGCTGGTGTCAGCGCACCCATCGCACCCATCGCAAGAGACGGCGGCCTCAGTGGCTGGACTTGGGGACAAGGCTCTGATCAGTGGGGAGCATCCTGGCCAAGCGACGCCCACGCCAGAAATCCTGCGCAGCGATCCGCGGCCTCCTCCGCCTCCCCTGTTCCCTGACGGAGCTTGGTCGGTTGGCGGCCTGAAACGGCAGCCGATTGGCGAGCCAGTCGGTTCGCAGTAGCCGAGCGGGACGCTGCTCTCAGTACGCAACAGCCCGCTCGATGCCCGGAAGCAGGCTCGGGCGGTCCCTTTGTACCCATCGCTGAATCCGAGGAAAACATGCCCGATTCGAGCAACTTTCTGACGCACGAACATATGCCGCTGTCGGCCGAACGCTGGCGCGAGCTGAACATGGCAGTCGTTGAGGTCGCGCGCCGTCGTCTGGTTGGCCGCCGCTTCCT
>DAORCZ010000785.1:0-4367 GCA_035345735.1 Pseudomonadota bacterium
ACGGAGGAGGCATCGCTGCGCTGATGAAGGCCACGGGGGCGCAGCTTGCGGTCGGCCCCCGCGCCGCAGCGGCCCTGCGCAGCGGCAAGCCGTTTCCCGATGACCCGCAGCTTGAGCTGCTGGCCAAGGAGCCGATGGCACCGGCCCGCGTCGATCGTGTGCTGGCTGATGGCGCGGTGCTGACCGTAGGGGGCATCGGGTTCACGGCGCACGCCACGCCGACCCACTCGCCAGGCTCGACAAGCTGGACCTGGCCAAGCTGCGACAAGGACGGGTGCCTGACCATCGCGTATGCCGATAGCGTCAGCACGATCTCTGCAGACAGCTATCGCTTCACCAGCCATCCGCAGCGCGTCGAGGCGGCCCGGCAGGGGCTGCAAGTCATCGAGTCCCTGCCCTGCGACCTCATGCTGACGCCGCATCCTTCGGCAAGTGACCTGTTGCGCCGCCTGTCCGGCAAGGCCGCGCTAATCGACGCCAGCGCCTGCGCAACCTACGCCCGCAGCGGCCGCAAGAACCTCGCCGAGCGCCTGGCAAAAGAACAAGCGAAGCCCTGAGGCGGCCCGCGCCACGCCCTCATTCACGGCCCATCTTCGCAATCCTCACAAATCGCAGCCGCCTCGTAGCTGAGGCGTAACGCTGGGCTGGAAATTTTCTGCGGAATGGGGCGGTGCGCGGTGGGGCTAGGCCTGGCCCTCGCCCTTGACGAAGGCCTTGCGGGCCGCGACCAGGTTCCAGCCGTACTCGGTCTGCTTGTGGATCAGCTTGCGCGTCGCTGGCCCGGCGATTCCGTCGACGTCATAGCCAAAGATGGTCTGCAGCGTAATCACCGCGTGGTACGTCTGGGTGCCGAAGATTCCATCCTCTTCGAGCTCAAAGCCCAGCCCATTGAGCTCCTGCTGCAGCTCAACAACCTCGTCCCCTTCCGAGCCTTTTTTCAGCGACATGGTCAGATCCCCCTGGGCGTGCTAGCGACGACTCGCCCGCTTGGCATCGTAGCAGATTCAAGCGGGGCGCTATACCGCGCTGACAGGGGACACGCGAGACGCAGAGGCTCGTTCCTAAGTCCGCGTGGGGACTTAGGAATCAGAGTCCGCACACCCCTTCCAGGGCGTGCCCCTGCCCGTTCTCACTGGGCCGGGCAGGCATCCTCTTCGCTCCCGTCTGCCGCACAGCGGATGCTGACTGCGTAGCCCCAGTGCGACGTGGCGCCCGGCCCCGGCCATAGGCCCGCGCGCTCGGCCCCCTCGCCATAGAACGGACAGAGAGGTCGCTCGGGCTTTTCGATGCAGTAACAGCTTGTGGGCTCGGGCTCGCAGGCATCACGCACCGCGGGCTCCCAATATTCGCCAGAAAAGCTCTGTGCGAACGCCTGGCAGCAGGCTGCACCGCAGAGGGGCCACGGGGTGTCGGGTATCGAATGCGGCTGGTCCCAGGGAACGTCGCCGACCAAGCAGCGGGGCTGTCCTTGCGCGTCGCGCGCCGTTCGCCACGGCAGGCATGTCGTGTTGAGAAGTCCGTTGTTCCAGATGCCAAGGGGTGCCAAGCCCTCCGAGTACCGATCGAGAGCGCAGACATTCGTCGGCTGCTCGCCCGGGTAGAAGTTGCGATTGGGAAGCCACGGGGCGAGCGCTTCCGATAGGCGGCGCTGCGGCAGGCCGACGAGCTGCGGATCGGTACTGGCGCGACAGACCGGTTCCAGCATCAGGCCAGCTGAGTCAAACGTTCCTGCGCGCTGCGTCGTGGTGATACGTGCCCCTTGTCCCGTCGCTGGCTTTGGCACGATGCCGCGGATCGCAAGCTTCGGCGTGAGGCCACGGAAGAAGTCGATGTAGTCCGCGACCGGGACCAGTGGGCTGTCGCCGCGAGCACGGCACAGCGTCTTGTCGCTGGTCTGATTCAGCGGCTGCTCGCACCGCACATCGGCAGCCAGACAGCGATACGGCCCGGTCTGAAAGCAGCGCAGCGGCGCATTGAGATCGGGCTTGTCGCAACCCAGCGTCGCCGGATCGTTTTCAGCCCGCTGGCTGGGCTGCATCGAGCAGTCATCGCGGTCGGTCAGAAACAGGATGTAAAGCGGTGCGTCGGCACGTCGAAATGCGGCGTTCCCGCGACGATGACCGTCCAGGGCGCGCTTGGCGGCCTCCAGCGGCGATGAGATCGTGCAACCGCTGTCTCCGAGCAAGAGCATGCAGCCCAGCGCATGCTGCATCCCCATGTCGACAAGCCGGCCGGTGCTCGAATCGATCTCCATCGCGACCGGCACGTTGCTGCGGTTCGCTTCGCGCGCCAGAAACGGCCGGCCATCCTGCGGCATAAAGCGACGATCGGGACATAGCTCGGCGCACGCCGCCTGCGCAGTGGGGCTCAGCCCGACGCGGTCCAGACACGACACCGCCTGCATGGCTCCGTCGTCGCCGGCGAACGAATCACAGGCTGCCGCGGGGGTTGCAAAGGGCTGACCCGCCGCGACCCACGATCCGACATCGGTGCTGACGATGGCGACATGGATATCCAGGCGTGGGTCGTTGAGCAGCCAGCCCCAGTTCGACAGCCTGGCCAAGGCACGTTGCTTTTCAACCATGCCCGGCGTGTTGCCCACCACCAAGAGCACGTCGATCGCGTACTGCCGTGGCAGATCGCGCACGGTCTCTCCCTGCACAAACCGATTCTGACAGGCGCAGATCGCGAGCCGCTTTTGATCAGCGCTCAGCGTGTCGGGAATCGGACAGAACTCGCCGACTGGCGGCGCCGAGCAAGCGCTGATCATTCCCACGAACACGGATACAAGACAGCGCAGATGCAAACCCAGCCATCGCGTCATCGGAGTCCCCCACAGTCGTTTGCTGCGATGATCAGCGTAGCGGGCGAACCGTGGTTCTGCTTGTGCCTTGTCGGAGTTCGCCTGGGTGCACCGCGCGAAGGCACCGCGTCGGTCGATGCCCCCCGAATCGTCCACAAGTCGAGTCCCATGGGACTCGACTTGGCAGCACCTCAGGCGGTGCGGGCGAGTGCATCTCCAGCTGGCCACAGGCGGGCGCGGAGTTCCTGAAACAGGCTCAGGGCAGCGACGCGATCCGGCAGGCCCGCCTGCGTGACCAACTCAGCCTCCAGCGGCGTCAAAAGCTCGCGCTCCAGGGCCGCGAGCGTGAGCGCTTGCGCACGGCTCAAGGCCCGCATCTGGCGCACCGAAAGCCGAGGCGCGATCCAGTGCGCGACGTCCCAAGACAGCGTGGCGTGCCGGATCTCATCTTGGGCGATGCGCTGAAGATGCTGGGCGATCTCAGGATCAGCGGCATGACCTGCTTGCCATAGACCGACCAGCGCACCATAGGTTTCGCGCACGCAGCCTTCGACTGCGTTTTCACGGGCAACATAGAACAGCGAGCGCAACCGCTGCCCACGCACCGACGAACGGAGCGGACGTGCCCCGTGCCCCTCGGCCAACGCCGCAGTCTGCCGGGCGTGGCGAACTTCATCGCGGGCAGCGGATCGGATGCGGCGCAGCAGGCGCTGCGGTGCACCGTGTGCCGCAAGTTCGTCATGAAGGCGCAGGAAGGCCGTGACCGATGCCGCTTCCAGGCGAGCGCAGCGGGCAAGGTGCTGACCAACGACGCTAGGTGTGGGGGCGCGATCCCGCTTGGCGGGCCGCAGTCCGACGGGACGACGACCGACGACACAGCCGGACAAGCCTGGTTGCAGCTGGTAGCGCGACTTCTCGCTCACCTGGCCCTCGGGGTCGACGAACAGCAGGTATTGCTGTAGGCCGTCGCCGCCGCAGACATGGTCCGTGCTGGCGACCACTTCAAAGCCACCCGCGACGCTGCGCACGGCCCCCAGGTTCTTGTCTTGGCAGCTCGACTCTTTGCCGCTGGCCATGGCGACAAAGACCGCATCCTGCTCGCTGTCGATCGGCGCCAACATCGCGGTGACCGTCGTGGCATCGGCGGCGACCGCTACCTCATCGGCCCGCGTGGTAGCCAGCACGTTGCGACTGCAGGTCAGTCCGCTCGAAACACAGGGCCACCTGAAGCTCGTGGCCGCGCGGGAGACCTGGAATTCCAGCTCGCTGAGGCAGGTGGCGGGGCTCGTCGCGGTCGCACAGACCGTGCCGCTCTGCGAGAGCGTCTTGAACGCCGCGCCGGTCCCCCCGATCGCACGATATTCGATGTAGTTGACTGGCTTCGCGGGCGTTAGCCCTGCTACGTCGATATAGCCCAGGTTGTTGCACTGGATCGGATTGAACAGCGACACATCAACCGCGCCACCGCACCCCGCAGCCAGCGCCAGCGGGGCGGCCTGCACCGCCCCCAGGGCCGCGTACAGCAGCGCTCGTACGTTCGTCTTTGACATCGTCATCCCCCCTC
>DAORCZ010000786.1:0-4351 GCA_035345735.1 Pseudomonadota bacterium
GGCCGCCGGTCATGACGGGGCTCCGCTTGCGCTCGATAGGGCCCTCGGATTATCTAGAGCCCGTGAGGATGGAACGCCCGCTGCCCGACCTACGCCCGATGCCGCGATCGCTTTCGGTGGGCCTCGCCATCTTCCTTTTGCGGCTGTATCAGCGCGTGTTGTCGCCGGTTTTGTCGGCGCTGCCTGGGACAGGCTGTCGCTTTTTTCCCTCGTGCTCTGAATACGCGGCGCAGGCGGTTAGCCGCTATGGCGTGCTGCGGGGAAGCGCCCGTGCTGCCCGTCGCCTGTGTCGCTGCCATCCGTTTCACCCGGGCGGATTTGATCCGCTCACCTGAGGAGTCGTAAGCCCCCATGGAAAATGAAAAAAGGGCCCTCGTAGCAGTCGGCCTGTCGCTGCTGGTGCTACTTGCCTGGCCATATCTGATGAGCCGCTGGCCGGGGTCGCAGTCGGCCCAGTCCGCGGGGCAGACGACCGCGCAACCGGCGACCCCCAAAGGGGATGGGCCGGCGATCGCTCCGGCCGCTGGGAGCTCGCCCTCGGCCGCCGCGGCAAACCCGGCCGCCCCGACGGCGGCACCGACCGCACAGGCGCCTGCACAGCTCACTGTGATCGAGCAGCCAGGGCTTTATCGGGCGCAGGTCTCAAGCCACGGCGCGGCGCTGGTCAGCTACGAGCTTCTGGATAGCAAGTATCGCAGCCGCGATCACCGTCGCTTGGTGGCGAACAAGGCGGGGGGCGCACCCATCGTCGAGCGCACGCAGGTGGAAGCTCCCACGAACCTGCTGGCCGGCTATCGTCCGTCGCTGACCACGCGGTTTACCAGCGGCTTTGCCATGCCCGAGACCGCCGCCTTTGTCCTGGCGCAAGACGAGACGCTGCCCGATCACAGCCGGCGGCTCACCTACGTCTTTGACGCGCCCGACTATCAAATGCGCAAGGTTCTACTGTTTCCTGCCAAGTCCTATCAGGTGCACATGCAGGTCGTGGTGCAGAACCGCGCCAGCAAGCGAGTCGACTATCACCTCGCGCTGGCGCTCGACGGATTTCAGGATCCGACGCAGAAGCCGGGCGGGGTGTTCTCGGCGCGCGTGCCGCAGAACGAAGCGACGTGGAGCCGCGGCAAGAAGATGTTCCACCTGGGCCTCGAAGATCTGCAGAACAACAAGGCCGACGCCGACGATCTGCGCGGCGATATTCGCTGGATTGGCATCGGACAGCAGTACTTCTTGGTCGCGCTGGCGCTGCCGTACGGTGGCCAGGTTGGTGACAAGCTGGCCCGCGTCGGCGCCGATGCGAGTGGCGCGATCGCGGTATCGGCTGAGCTCGCCGAGCACTCGCTGAACCCAGGCGAGTCGCGCGAGTACTACTTCACGGCCTTCGCCGGTCCCAAGCTGCCCGAGCTTCTCGATGGTGTGTCGGTCGGAGGCCAGTCGGCAAACCTGAGCAACGCCATCGACTACACGCTGGAAGTGTTGGCGCGACCGATGCTGTGGGTGCTGCGACAGATTTATGAGCTGTGCCACAACTGGGCGCTGGCCATCGTGCTGCTGACGCTGCTCGTGAAGCTGATCCTGTTCTACCCGTCGCACCGCGCCACCGTCTCTTCGCAGGCCATGGCCGAGCTCAAGCCGCAGATCGATGCCCTGCAGGCCAAGTACGGCGACGACAAGGCCAAGATCAACCAAGAGATGATGGAGCTTTATCGCAAGAACCGCATCAATCCGCTCGGCGGCTGCTTGCCCATCCTCTTGCAGATGCCGATCTACTTCGCGCTGTACTCGATGCTTGGCAACGCCGTCGAGCTTTACCATGTGCGGCTGTTCTGGATCAGCGACCTCACGGCGGCGGATCCGTTCTTTGTGCTGCCGCTGGTGACCGGTGCGCTGATCTTCGTGCAGAGCAAGTATCTGAGCCCGCTGCCCGCGACGCCGGAGCAGCGCACGATGGTGACGATGATGCCGCTCATGTTCACCGTCTTTACGATCTTCGTCCCCGCCGGTCTGACGGTGTACATCCTCACCAACACCGTGCTGGGGATGGCACAGCAGGTGGTGACCAAGCGCATCCTGCCGCCGAAGAAGCCGGCGCTGGTGGCTGAAGTCATCGATGCGCCTAAGGGCCCAAGCCGCGGCAATCAGGATCATCCGGGGGCGGGCAAGCCTGCTTCGCCCGGCGGACGCCGTGGGGCCAAAGGCGGCGAGAAGTCCAAGGGATGAGCCCGCTCCGTCCAACCATCGCCGCGATTAGCAGCGGGAGTGGCGGCGGGGTTGGCATCGTGCGTGTCAGTGGCCCACAAGCGACGGCCATCGCCCAGCAGATCTGCCACCCTCTACCATCAGAGATCGTCAGCCACCACCTGTACCTGGGCCGAGTCTTTGCGCCTCAGGGAATGGCTGCAAGCCCTGTGCAGGCGGGCGCAGTCCCGGATTCATGCGTCGAAAAAGATTCCGCAGCGGAGGGCGTGCGCCGCAGCGTAGATGCCATCGATCAGGTGCTGTTTTGCCTGATGCGCGGACCGCACTCGTACACCGGCGAAGACGTCCTGGAGCTGCACGGCCATGGCGGAGCCCGAAACCTGCGCCGCCTGCTCGATGCCTGCCTGGCGGCGGGGGCGCAGCCGGCAAGTCCGGGCGAGTTTACGCGCCGCGCCTTCCTGGCCGGGAAGCTCGATCTGACGGCGGCCGAGGCGGTCGCGACGCTCATCGAGGCGCAGTCGGATCAGGCGCTGCGGCAGGCGCAGCGTCAGCTGGCTGGCGAGCTGGGACAGCGAGTCGCTGAGCTCCGTCGGCAGGTCGTGGCGCTGCTGGCCGAATTCGAAGGGCTGCTCGACTTTCCCGATGCCGAGCCTTGGGAGCGTGGCGATCAGGCCATCGTCGCGGACTGTCGTCGTCGCATGCAGTCGTTGCACGGCGCACTTAGTCAGCTAGCGAGCAGCTTTCAAGCGGGAGGCAAGGCGATCGGTTCCGGGATCGAGATCGCGGTGCTGGGTCGTCCCAACGTCGGCAAGTCGAGCCTGATCAATGCGCTGTGCGGTGCCGAGCGCGTGATCGTCGATGGCCAGCCCGGGACCACTCGCGACTTTGTCGAAGTGCGAGGCGAGTGGGCGACCGGCCCGACGGCAGCCGGCCTGAAGCTACCCGTGACCCTGATCGATACTGCAGGCGATCACGAGGCCGCCACGCCGCTTGAACAGCAGGGCCTGCGGCTGGCCCGGCAGCGCTGGCAGAACGTCGACCTGCTGCTGTTCATCGTCGATGGCAGCGTCGGCCTGACCACCGAGGATGAGCGCCTGCTCGCCGAGCTTCCGCCGGAGCTGCCGCGGCTGGTTGTGTGGAACAAGATCGATCGCACCGGCTGTCCGCTGCCCCCCGAAGATCTGGCGGCGGTGTCCTGCTCGGCGCTGTGTAGCTGGGGCCTTGATACGCTGCGCGCACGCGTGCTGGAGCAGCTGGCGCCGCGTCTGGGCAGCGACGATGAGATCCTGGTGACGAACGCCCGCCAAGCGACCTTGCTTAAGCAGGCAGCGGCCGCGATCAAAAACAGCCTCGATGCCCTGGCCGTCTGGCAGGACGGTGCCCCTGAGCTAGTCGCCGGCGAGCTTCGCGTCGCAGCCGCCCGTCTGGGCGAGCTCTCTGGCAGCGAGGTTCAAGAGGGCCTGCTGGACGCCATCTTTGCTCGCTTCTGCGTCGGCAAGTAGGCGTGTTTGAGTTTGACTGCGCCGCGCCCCTTTGTTAGCGTGGCGCAAGTCTTTTTGTCCAATGAGCAGATAGCGTCGCAAGATCAGCGGATCAGACGCTCTGCCTGGGAGCCAAAGGACGCAAGGAGCCCGTTGTGAGCAAGCAGACTTCCGACTCCACCCCGACCGGCCACGATGAAGGCGAACCCGAGCGCGCGGTAAGCCGTAAGCCGGTTCGTCCGAAGCAGAGCACCGTCGACGCTCTGGCCGATGTGCCCGAGCGGTTTGCCGATCTATGGCAGCGCCTCGCCAACAAGGTGATGGCCTACTTCAGTCGGGCCCTCCTGATCACCATCGGGGGTCTTGTGGCCTTTACCGCCGCCTGGGGGTTTGGCCAGTGGATGGAAGCCCGCCGCGAAAAGGCGACCGAGCTCTTGGGGCGGGCCGTACGCATCGCCGAGGCCGACCTGCTGCGCGACGGGGAAAAAGAAGATCCCGAGGCCGATCCGCCGCGCTACAAGACCAGCAAGGAGCGCAGCGATGCGGTGTTCAAGGCGGTCGATGAGCTGAGCTCGCAGTACGGCAGCAGCGACGCCAGCAAGCGCGGCGCCCTGCTCAAGGCCGGGCAGCTTTACGACCAAGCGAAGTATGCCGAGGCGGAAGCCATCTACCGC
>DAORCZ010000787.1:0-4351 GCA_035345735.1 Pseudomonadota bacterium
TGCAGCGTGCCCTCATCGATGGTCTGCGCATCCTGATTCCGAGCTACATCGGACTCGGCACCGGCATCGCTGGCCTGCTGCTGCTGAATGCGGCGTACGTCCGCTATGGTCTGCTGGGCCTGGGCGCGCTCGCGCCGATCATCACGCTGGGTCTGGCGGTCTTTGCGATGCTTCTCGTCGTCGCGCTCAAGTGGGCGGTGATGGGCCGCTTCCGTCCGGTGATCAAGCCGCTGTGGTCGCCGTATGTCTGGCTGAACGAGATGGTCAATGGTGCCTACGAGTCGGTGATGGCACCGGCCATCGCGCCGTTTCTGGGCACGCCGTTTATGGCCGCTTTCCTGCGCCTGCTGGGCTGCCGCATCGGCCGCGGCTGCTACATCGAAACGACGCTGTTCTCTGAGTTCGATCTGGTGCAGATCGGCGACTACGCGGCGCTAAACTTCGGCGCCGTCATCCAGAATCACCTGTTTGAAGACCGCGTCATGAAGTCGTCGTATCTGCATATCGGCGATAGCTGCGCCGTCGGCAACATGGCCGTCGTGCTCTACGACTCCGAGATGGCGGGAGGCGCGGTCCTGGGCCCGCTGTCGCTGCTCATGAAAGGCGAGTCGCTCGCTGCCGGCAGCACCTGGCACGGTATCCCCTGCACCCCCGCACTGCCCCCTGGCCCCGAACCTCCGCTGGCTCTCCCCGCCGCTTCGGCACTGCCCGCAGATCTGGCTGCGGCGTCGTAAGACGACGGGTACCGCGCTGGTTTCTGGGGCTGCGGATCTGCAGATCAGGGCACGAGCTGATCCGGTCGCAACCCCTGCAGGATCCACAGGGAGGTCCTGCCAGCGCTGAGGGCCGTGGAGTCGAGGACGACGAGATCGACGGGGCTGCTGCGGTCGGCATCGATGGGGCCGGCGGCGACCCATTCGGGCTGTTTGGGCACGCCGTAGTGCTTGAAGAGCAGGTTGCCACGGGCGAAGCCATCGGCGGTGCTGACGGTGCCGCGGGTTTTGCTGAGGAAGACAAGCTCGGGCAAGGTGTCGCCGTTGAGATCGCTGGCCAGCATCCGACGATAGGGCAGGGCCAGGAGCATGGCGTTGATGCGGGCGTTCAAGCTGCCAGAAGCGAGGTCGGGCGTAAGCACGGTCAGGGTGCTGTTGCCGCTGACGGGCGACAAAAGCAGGGCGATCTCGGGCTGGCGGACACCACGCAGGTCGCCAAGGGCCATGGCGGTAAATGGGCTGGTGAACGGAAACGACAGGCTCGTCCCGCTGAAGCGAGCGTCTTTGGCGTTGAGGGTCAGCAGGACCCGGCTGGCTTCGGCCAGGACCAGGTCGGGATAAGAGTCGCCGTTCATATCGCCCAGCGCCATGTCGACAAACGGCCCACCCGGCGGGGTGACATCGGTGACGCTGGCCGGATTGAAAGCACAGGGGCCACTTGCGTTGCCGGGAATCAGCCGGACCTTGTCCGCAGCATCGAGCACCACGATATCGAGGATGCCGTCCTGGTTTACGTCCCCGACCTCGATCTGCCGGATGTTGGCCGTCCCGCTTACGAGGGGGGTGGCGGTGGCGGGCATCACTCCCAGGTCGAGGAGGGTCAGGGGGCGGGCGATTAAGCCCAGCACTGCGCGGGCTCGCCCATCGCTGCAGACGATTACCGCGGACGCCAAGACCGTGGATTCGAGCGCGTAGCTGACCGGGCAGGACAGGGTGTTCTGCGCATCGAGGCCACAGCGGCTGGCCTGGTTTGCCGGGCCGGCGCCGAGGGTGACCAGCTCGCCCTTGCCGGGTTCAGAGAAGGCGCCGGTGAGGACCCTTGGCGTGTTGTCAGCCGGGTCGACGCCCGTCGGCTGCTGCTGCGCCATCACCAGATCGCCCAGCCCGCCACCGACGTTGTTGCGGACCAGGCCCAGGGTGCCGCCCATGCCGCGGTCGCTGTACACCGCCAGGTCATCGCGCCCGCCCTGATCCGGGATGAAGTCGCCGGCGACGATGCGATCACCACTAACTGCCCGGTGGGCGATGACCGGTACAGGCTTGCCGCGCCCATCGATCGTGCCCTGGTACAGCGCCACCGCGCCTTCGTCGAGCAGGATCGCCAGATCTTCCACGCCCTGCCGCGCCAGCGTATCGGGGAAGAAGCGCCCGGTGGTCAGCCGGCCGCGCAGCGGCGCCGCTGTGCTGGTGCGATAAGGCGCCAGATCCATCGTCGTAGATATGTCGACCCCGTTGAGCCCCAGGGCGGGAAATACCTGCAGCTTGTTCAGCCCGATCAGCAGCACGGCATCGCGCGAGGAGCCACTAAAGCTGCCGACCACCAGGTCTGTGGGCGTCCCTGCGAGCGAGCCCTCGCTATTGAAGCGGAAGCTCTTCGTTGGGCTGCCGTGTATCAGCTCTAGCCGATGGTTCATCAACACACTGTTGTCGTAGAGCGCAAGGACCAGCTCATCGGCTCCGTCCTGGGTCACGTCGCGGACGGTGGCCATCATCAGCGTCGAAAGTCCGGTGCCTGGGGTGGCCAGCGGGGAGGGAGTGGCGTCGAAACCAGCGAGACCAGTACCGAAGTACAGCGTCAGCCCGCCGATGTCGTCCGCGATCGCGAGGTCGTTCTTGCCACTGCCATCGAAGTCACCGATAGCCAGCGCCTTGGGAATGACCGACAGCGTTAGTCCGAGGGCGTTGGGGGTCTGGCTGGCGATGATCTCAACGCGCTTGCCGCTGGGAAACAAGATGGCCACGTCGTCGATAGTGTCGCCGTCGAGCCGACCGATGGCCGCCCCCTCGGGACTGCCGGTCCCTTTGTAGTTGGCGGTCTTAAACGTTGTGCTGGTTCCCGAAAACGTAACAATGGTATAGCTCGCTGCCCCCATTATGAATAAATCGCTGGGGGGAGTATTGTCGAAGTCCGCCTTATATAAAGTCCCTTGCGATATGCTGTTTGCGCCCCCCATTGCGGGAATGCTGATCACCGGGGTGGCGAAGAACTCGGGGCTGGGCCCGATCGTGACGCCGCCGTCGCCACCGGTCCCGCCGTCGCCGCTGCCCGGAGCATTGACGCAGGCGTGCAGCATCGGGTCGCAGACTCGGCCGGCCCCGCAGGTGTCGTCGCCGACATTGCAGTATCGACTATTGGGAATACTTAAATTCCCAAACAGTGTGCCGCAGGCCAGAACAAATAATGCTCCGGCGATTAACAAATATCGAACTCTCATGGCTGCCCCCTATTTGTTAATTTAAGACCGACTATCTTTATTTATCTAACGTCCGCTATTTCCGACGCGACGGTGGCAGGGCGATAAGCAGGGTGCCGCCGGCCACCAGCAAGAGTCCACCGCCGAGGATCGCGCCCCCCGGGACGGCGGTGGCAAACAGGCGCTCGCACTCTTCGCCGGGCACGGTGGTGCCGACGACACAGCTGCCGTTCACGCTCAGCATGCCGATGCCAAAGCCCGACAAGATCAGCCCGCCGGCCAGTGCGGCGCCTCCCACGGCCAGGCGCCACGTCGGACGACGCGGGGGTGGGGGCGGTGGTGGCGGCAGGACCAGCGCAGCGGGCGGGGGCTCAGGGATGCTCACCCGCAAGAGCTCGTCGCGCTTTTCACCCTCGGCCAGCCGGATCTCGCGCTCGCTGGGCGGCGCCCCGGCAAGGCTCAGCCGCAGGCGATGCAGCCCGGCGAACACGGGCTTGCCGTAGCGGCAGGGGACAATGACGCGACCATCGACGCTCAGCTCGCCGTCTTCGGGATCGCAGCGGATGCTCAGCTCGGCGCGTCCTCGCGCGCTGCCTGCTTCGTAAACCCGGCCGACGGCGCCGCGCAGCAGGTTGCTGGCCTGCTCGGGGCTGCAGCGCTCGCAGAGCGGCTCTTCGCTGGCGGCCTCTTCGCCGACGACAGTGTCCAGCAGCCCGACCCGCAGCCGCAGCTTGCCGTCCTTGAGCTCGCCCCCCACCGTCAGGACCGCTTCGGCATCGACCTGCTTGCCCAGCTCGATCTGGCAGGCCGCGTCCTTGAGGCAGCCCGCCAGCCGGCCGGCCTGCGCCGGGACCAGCGTCAGAGCCAGCTCGCTCGACAGCGGGGATCGTCGCCGCGAGAGCAGCGCCTGCTCCAGCGACTGGATCAGGCGCGAGCGGAGCTCTGGGGCCAGGCTCGCGAAGTCAGCGGCGACGAGGATCCCGGGCAGGATGCTCAGCAGGAGGGCGCGACTCGACACGTCGCCGCGCAGCTCACCCAGGCGACCGGCGGCGATCTGCACCTGATCTTCGATGCGGTCGCGACCGCGCTCCAGCACCACGCTGTGCTCGCGCGGCGAGACGAGGAGCGGCAGCGCCAGCGGCAGCACACCGACGACGCGACCAT
>DAORCZ010000788.1:0-1278 GCA_035345735.1 Pseudomonadota bacterium
GGACCTGCGCGACGCGCAGCGGGCTAGAACCCAGCGCGGCGGTGACGCCGTTGAAGCTCTGGCTAGAGCCGAAGATCAGCTCCACGTCCATGAGCTCAGGATTGATGCCCGACAGCCCGGCCGGGACGACGGCGATAACCTCACCGACGGGCTTGAGCGACTCGCGGATGTTGACGAACTCGTCTTCCAGCGAGGCAAACGGGACTGAGCCAATGATGCGGAACAGGTTCCGCCCCTGGCGGATGTTCTCTTTGAGGCGGTGCTCTTCGTACTCGGTGAGACCGGCGATCAGCGCGGCATCGATCTCGAAGTCGCCATAGGGCGAGTCGCTGACCGGCGGAGCCGACATCGCCGCCTTGCGAGCCGCCGCTTCCGGATCGGCGGCGTTGTTCACGCGGCGGATAAAGTCATCGACGCTGCGCGTGTTCACCGCCCCGGCGGCGAGGCCATGGGCAGCGACATCGGCACAGATGCCCTGGTAGTGATCGATCGACTCAAACAGCAGGTCCAGCACCGACGGTGTGAGCTGGACCTTACCCATGCGCAAGGCGTCGAGCAGGTTCTCCAGGTCGTGCGATAGATGCATCATCCGGTCGACGCCGGAGAGCCCCGAGAGTCCCTTGAGCGAGTGCACGGCGCGAAACGCGCTGTTGATCAGATCGGGATCGACAGGCAGACCCCCACCCGTCGGATCGTGCCGCTGACTGGCGTTGTTCATCGCCAGCAGATCACGATTGAACTGCTCGACGATCTCCTGCGCCTCTGACAGGAACTCCTCTCGGAGCTTATCGCTACCCTGTTCCGCCATCTCGCCTAAGCGACCCTCGCCAAAAGTCCGCTACGAGCGCTTGGGAACCGGCGTAGTCATCTGGGGCGCGACGTTGACGCCTTTTTCAAGCACCCGTCGGACCAGCGCGACCAGCTCCTCCGCCTTGAACGGCTTTACGAGATACGCCGTCGCTCCCAGCTGCATGCCACGATCGCGATCGCGTTCGCGGCCGTCGGTGCTGATAATGATGAGCGGGGTGCCACGGTGCGCCTCTTCTTTGCGCACGTACTTGACCAGCTCCAGCCCGTTGATGTCGGGCATATTGACGTCGGTGACGATGAGGTTGAAGCGGTCCTTCGGCAGGATCTTCAGCGCCTCAAAGCCGCTCTTGGCCTCCGTGACCTCAAAGCCCTGGTGCTCCAGAGCAGTCCTCACGAAGGTCCTTATGGTCGCCGAGTCATCGACGACTAACGCGCGAATGGAGGAGACCGTCATAAGGCGTAACTATA
>DAORCZ010000788.1:1378-4346 GCA_035345735.1 Pseudomonadota bacterium
CACAAGAGCCCGCAATCGCGGGGCCAGCAATGATAGGCTGGCGCCATGAAGCTCCTCCGTGCTGCCCTGCCGCTCTTCGCCCTTACGCTGCTCGCGTGTCCCCCTGATCAGCCGCAGGCCACCGGGCCCAAGGCCGACACCGAGTGCCCCAAAGAGCTGGGCACCAAGTGCAAGGTTCTCAAGGACGAGACCGAGAAGCTGACCGTCGAGTACCACGTGCTCGTCGCCCCTGAGACCAAGCACGAGGAAGCCGAGAAGTATCTGCAGGCGCTGTATCGCCACCTGATGACGCGGCGGGATGCGACTCCGACGCAGATCTCGGGCTTCCTGTACACCAACGAGGCACAGTTCAACACGCCGCCGCTCTCACCGGTCGGCAGCGTGGTTCAGAAGCCGGGCGACAAGGCGCCGAACTTCGAAAACAAGATCCCCAAAGAGCTGTGGCAGCAGGTGGAGGAGACCCTCAAGCTCGCCGAGCGCGCCGATCGCAAGATGAAGCTCAAGCGCAAGCTGGAGTACGTCGCCGAAGCCGACAAGGGCAAGGTCACCGTCACCCTGCCCTTTACCGAAGGCAACAACGACGAGTGGTCGAAGGACCTGTCGTTCAATCAGGTCATGGGCTTCTTCAGCCAGTTCGCCATGGACCTGTTTAACAACATCCCCGACCTCAAGGTCTTCGTCTTCGCCGCCCAGTGGAAAGATCAGACCGTCGCCAACATCGAGTGCAACCGCGCCGACTTTGGCGCCCTGCACCTGCGCGACATCGAAGAGCGCATCGGCCAGATCGGCGGCCGCGCCTATCTGGAGCTGACCGAGGGCAAGACCTCGGACGCGGCGGCGGAAAAGCGCCTCGCGGCCCGCAAGGCGGCCGAGTACCGCAAGATCACGACCTTCCTCAAGCAGAAGGCCATCATCTCGGCCCAGCTCAAGTAACCTGCCCCCCCGAGTCGCTTCGACTCCCCCCGACGCCTTCGCTACTTCTGCACCACCGCTGGATCCATCCACATCACTTCCCAGTGATGCCCATCGACATCGTAGAAGCTCGATCCGTACATGAAGCCGTGATCCTGCGCCGGCATCGCGGGTTTGCCGCCGGTGGCGATCGCCTTTTCGATCAGCGCGTTCACCGCTTCGCGGCTGTCGGCCGATAGACACAGCAGGCTCTCGGTCGCTTGACTGGTGTCGCAGATCTGGCGCGTGGTGAAGGTGGCGAAGAAGTCGCGGCGTAGCCACATGACATAGGCCTCTTCGCTGAGCACCATGCAGGCGGCTTTGTCGTCGGTGAACTGGCGATTAAACGCAAAGCCTAGGCCCTGCCAGTAGGCCATCGTGCGATCGAGGTCGGTGACTGCGAGGTTGACGAACAGCTTGCGCGAGGGGGTTGGGTTCGAGGTGCTCATCGGCGTCTCCTGGGTTCGTGCGGTTGCGATTTGTCAGGTAGACCGGCGGCGCGGACGAAACTCATCGGTCGCAGCCCACTTTTTTCGCGCGTCGCGCCCACCGACGGCCGTGGACGCCGATCGCGGCCAAGCAGCGACTAGTCCAAGGACAACGGCAGGCCGAAGCGCGGAAACAGCGCAGCGGTGTCCAAGAAGTGATTCATCGCCGTGATGCGCGATTGCTCGGCGTCATATTCAAGGACGATGAGCGACCAGGCGTGATAGCCCGCTCCCGGCAGCGAGGCGCGATACTGTCCGAAGGCCGGCAAGCCGCAAGCCGCCGTCGGCACGAGCCGCGATCCCTGGCAGCCCACGCCGCGCCCCAGCATCCAGGCGCGCACTGTCTCGGGTCCGCGCAGCCACAGCGTGTAGGGCGGCATCGACAGCGTCACCTCGTCGTGTAGGAGCTGGATCAGCGCGTCCATGTCGTAGCGCTCGAAGGCCTGCACGTAGCGACTGACCAGGGCCTCGTCGCGGGCGGACAGCGTCGGGGGTGGCTGGCTGGGGGAGATGTCTCGGCTGGCCATGGTGGCGCGGGCGCGCTGCAGCGCGCTGTTTACGGCGGCCAGCGACATCGCCAGGCTGCCCGCGATCTCGGCCGCGGAAAGATCCAGCACATCGGCGAGAAGCAGCACGGCCCGCTGCCGCGGCGGTAGGTGCTGCAGCGCCGCGACAAAGGCCAAGCGAATGGTCTGACGCAGTGCAAGCTGCTGCGCCGGGTCGACATCGGTCGGGATAGCCGCCGCGTCGGGAATCGGCTCGATCCAGGCCGAGCCGGGCAGCGCGGTGAGCGTCTCGTCGATCGTGCCGACCTCGCGGCAGAGCACGGGACGCTGGCGTCGCTTGCGTTCGGCGAGTGCGTCCAGGCAGACGTTGGTGGCGATGCGATAGAGCCAGGTGCGAATCGAGGCCCGGCCATCAAAACCCGCGAAGCTGCGCCAGGCCCGCAGCAGCGTCTCTTGCACGGCGTCATCGGCCTCGGCCACCGAGCCGAGCATGCGATAGCAGTGGCCGGTCAGCGCCACGCGATGCTCGGCCAGCCAGCCCGCCGCCGTGGCGGGTGCCATCGTCCCATCAAGCGAACCCATCTGCGGGATTGAAGGAGAGCTGTCTGACATTTGGGGGGCGATGTACCACGTCCGCCGCCCGGGGCACAGTCGCCGCTGCGACGTTTTTTACGAGCGAGCGGTGAAGATCTCGGGGAAGGCCTCGCGCACGCCGCCGATCATGAACTGCACGGCGATGGCGACCAGCAAAAGACCCATGACGCGCTCAAGGATGGCGCGACCGCTCTGCCCGAGGAAGCGGTTGACCAGCGAGGCAGCGCGCAGCATCAGGTACGAAGCAGCGGCGGTCACGACAATCGACAGCGCCAGGAGCAGAAGCTGCCAGGTCTTCTGCGCCTGCGCCGTCAGCACCATCACCGTCGCGATCGAGCCCGGCCCGGCGAGAAGCGGCATGGCCAGAGGGACGATGGCGACATCCGGCTTGGCGGCGGCTTCCTGCACTTCTTTGCCGCTGGTGCGCGT
>DAORCZ010000789.1:0-4332 GCA_035345735.1 Pseudomonadota bacterium
TCTAGCTCACCATCCAAGGTTGTGACCCGGCAAGGCTCTAGCCCCTGACACGAGCTGACGCTGCCTGACCAGCCAACGAAAAAGGAATCTGCGCTCGACTCGGCGACAAGCAGCAGATCCTGACGGGGAGGATGCGAGACCTGGCAACGCGGCCCGACGCCGTCGCAGTCCACGCCAGGCTCGGTCAAGGAAGCGGAAGGGGCAGCATAGATGCGCCCGCCCCCGGTCCCTAGCTTACGGACGCGAAGCTGACATCGATTGGTCGCAAAGCGAATAAGCTGCACGGTTACCGTGGCCCCGGGCCGCACGGGTACTGCCGAGTCCTGCCCATGGGCAATGCCACACGCCCGCTCATCCAGCGCGTCTACGTCTAGAGTCAGCGGTCCTTCTCCCGCAGCGGCGGCGTCAAAGGAAACCACAAAGTAGTCCAGCCCTTGGCTGTGCTTCCGCGTCTTGGTCTCGCCCAGTGAGCCGCCGAACAGCGACACCTGCAGAGTCGTCATCTCAGGCGTTAGCCCCAAGACGCGCACGTCAATCTTGACGCGGCCGGAGCTACAGGCCCCTTGCAACAACATCAGAATGAGGAACCAGCGCGAGACCCACCAAGAAGGAGCCGGCCAGCTATGAGTCGAGTGCATAAATGTACTTCCGCCGTCTGTGGTGTGAGCTGCTAGGAAGACCGCGCGCGCTGCGTCTCCCTAGCAAGGGCGCGGAGTCGGTGCCGGACGATGAGTAGCCCCGGCCTAGACCGAGGGCACACGAGGCCACGCACGACAGCCGCGGATTCCACTACCGATGATCGTAGACATCGGACAGCCGATGCTGGCAAGAGTGATCACCTAGGTGACGGTAACTCTTACGAGATGGCGGTCTGCGGGACCACGCGGCCTCCGGACGACGGACCGCGGGATCGTCCCCATGAAGCGGTCTTCACAGCTCGCAATTCCGATTGAAGTCTACGCGGAGCCAGCGCCCGTGAGCGCTCGCTGACACGACCCCCAGAGAGATCGGTGGTCTGAGTCGCTGACGCTCCCTGCTGGGCGGCTTGGTACGCCGCATGCTTTATGCAGCGTCAACGCCCCACTGGGGTTGACCACACACTCTATGTTCGCGCGGTAACCAGGCGTTCCGCGTGCCTCGGAGGTCTATCATGATGAACCTGAATGTTGGAGACCGGATAGGAAGTTACAAGCTCTGCCGCAAGCTGGGCGAAGGCGGCATGGGAGTGGTCTTTGAGGCCGTGCACAAAGAGATCGAACGCCGTGTTGCCATCAAGGTCCTGCGTCCCGAGATTGCGCAGAACCAGCAGATCCTCCATCGACTCTTCAATGAGGCCCGAGCCGTCAACCTGATCGAGCACCCCGGCTCGGTGCAGATCCACGACTGTGTCAGTTCCGCGGAAGGCGGCATGGCCTATCTGGTCATGGAGTACCTGCATGGCGTGACCCTGGGAGCTCGTCTCGCCGAGTCCGGAGGTAGGCTGGCGGAGTGCGATGTTCTGCGCATTGCGCGCGAGATCTCCGATCTTTTGTCGGCAGCGCATCGCAAGCGCATCGTCCATCGCGATCTGAAGCCAGAGAACATCATGCTGGTTCCAGACCCAGCCGCGGCAAGCGGTGAGCGAGTAAAGGTCTTAGACTTCGGAATCGCCAAGCTAGGGGAGACCGGAACAAGCCGAACGGGCACAAACCTGATCATGGGAACCCCGCGCTATATGTCGCCAGAGCAGTGCATGGGGGCGGGTCACGTCGATGGGCAGACGGATGTGTACTCGCTGGGGGTCCTGCTCTTTCAGATGCTTGCTGGGGCGTTGCCCTTCAACGCCTATGCGACTCCAGAGCTTCTGTATCAGCACATGACGATGCCACCGCCGGATCTGCGGACCGTTGCCCCCCACGTGACCGCTGAGACCGCAGGTATGGTCATGCGGATGCTGGAGAAGGACCGCGCGAACCGGCCGACGATGGCCGAGGTGGCGGCACGCCTGCTCGCAGAGCCACGCGGCCCCGGCGACATGAGCCACGGTCAGCGCCCCGCCGCCAGCCCGCACATTGCAGACCTTCCCACCGGCGTGCTCCTTTCGCGCGGTGGGCAGACAGAGCAATTTCGGACGATGACGTCTGATGTGGGGGCCGGCGAGAAGGCGCGCCATAGCGCAGCATTGCCTTCTGCGCCCAGCTCACAAGAGCCCGCTGCACGACAGGTTCTGCGCCAGCGCTGGTTGCAGTTTCTGCTAGGCGCAGGGGCGTCGCTTGCGCTCGGCTTGCCCCTGCATGTCGCCCTGGTCTCGCAGGCCCGCCCAAGCTCCGAAGTCGTGAGCTCAGGCGCAGGCCGCACTGGGAAGCCAGGCCGGGCCGGCGGAGCTCCCAATGCGGCCCAGGGCGCCCCCATTGAGCTGCTTCACCACACGGCGGCCACAGTCCAGGTCTCCTCCACGGTGCGCCACAGCTCGTTGTCACCGCGCTCGTTGGTTGATGGCAACTTCGAGACGGCGTGGAACTCGCGGCCTGGCGACTTAGTGGGTGCGACCGTGAGCTTCACGGTGCCCGAGTACTCCCGTGTCGGGCATATCCTGCTTACCGCTGGCTTCACCAAAGTGAATGAAAAGGGCGACCTGTTTACGATGAATCACCGCATTACGCGCGTCGCCATCTTCCGTGAGGGCGCGTTGCTTGGCCAGTTCGCTCTTGACCCCCACACGCGAGGAATGCAGGAGATTCCCATCCACCAGCCAGGTGGCCACTTCGAGCTACAGGTCATCGATGTCCTGGCCGGTACACATCCCTCCTGGCGCGAGCTCTGCATCTCTGAGCTGCAGGTCTGGGGCTGGCTTCCAAGTCAATACCCACCTCGGAAGCAAGAGCCCGTGGTTGGCGTCGCAGGATCGCCATAGCTCTCGCGAGTGCAGGCAGCCAGTCAAGCTTCACCACAACGAGCTCGTCGCGAATCCTATCGAGATGCCTCAGCGCATCCTGCAGTCCCGGCCGCAAATCCTTCCCGCCCGACCGAACTTCCCGATAGCTGCCGGCCAGCTTCGGCTCATGCAGCGCACGGTGCTATCGGGTCTTCCTGCGTTCTGGCGGGTCGTGTCCAAACTGCCAGTGGAGGTCGTTGCCGATGACGAGTCCTGGGCGCAGCCTGGTTCGTCAGCTCGCAGTGACCCTTCCTGTGCGTCGCTGCCCTTGCCAGGTCGTAGCGTGCTGGCTCGACGCCGCAGGCTACGCCCCGAGCACCCAGCCCGGCCACTTTGCGCGCAGCGACGTGCTCAAGCATCTCCGTGAAGCCCGCGCCGAACCGTCGATGCTAACCCCAGAGCCATTCGCCAACCCTGCCGCGCTGAAGTAGCCGCTCGCTCCGAGCACCGCGATTGCGATCCGCGCCACCGCAGTCTTGGCCCTGGTGCAGACAACGGCCTCATCGCCTGAGAGGTCGATACTGCGCCCTTTATCCCAGATGGCCCATCCTGAGCCAACCCGTATGCGCCCGGTCATGTCTCGCCCTTGGCCCGGGAATGTCCCCCGCTCCGCGAAACCACCAGACACTCACCAACCATCACTCACCCCCCCCCTCAGCGTTCGTCATCTTCCCCAATCGATTCCCTCCCCACAATTCGCTCCATGCTCCCAGTGAATTTGCCCCCCTCCCCGCCGCAGCGAAAAAAACGCTGGACAGGTTTGGAGACCGCGACGGCTCGCTAAACGTGCGCCTCGATGCCTTCCCGCTAAACGGGCAATTGCACATCCGCGACGAAGCGCCCCGCCCGGGCTCTGATCAGAGCGAACCGGAGAGCGACCCATGAAGAATCATTGGGTCAAATACTCGCGCCAGTGCGAGCGGCGGACCGTCGCGGAGCTAGCCCAGCGTAGCGGGATCTCTGTTGCACGCCTGACGGCGATGGAGCGCGGCTACCTGGCCAAGAATCCCTTTGTCAGCGCTAAACCGATCGGCAAGCCGCGACGGGGCAAGCCGCAGCCACGCATCGACCAAGCCCGCAAGCTCTACAGCGAGTTATTCCGCCTGGCGTGGGCGGGCGAGTCCATGGCCGGCTGCCTGCTGGTGCAGATCCTCCTGGGCCCGCGCTCGTCGGAGGCTCAACATCCCTCCCATCTGCTCGCGCGCGCTGCGCGGTCTTCACGCAACCCTTCCCGTGCAGTCCGGCGCCACGTCGCGCGCCGTCGCAGGCGTGCTAGGTCACGGCAGCGATGAGATCACGAAGCGCCACTACATCGCCCCCGGCGCGGACAAAGCCGGCAATGCCCGCAACCTCGCCGCGCTGCTCGCCCCCTCCGCGCCGCGCAAACCCCAGGAATCCGACGCCAAGTCTGACGTCCT